>CAISOI010000310.1 GCA_903886985.1 uncultured Chthonomonas sp. | reverse complement strand
TAACATTGTCTCGGTAAGGCCACGCATTATCTCGAATTCGATCGTATTCGAAGCCATGGCTCTCGCTGAACCGCGCCACATCTAACCAATGTCTGCCCCAACGTTCTCCATAATGAGGAGATTTCAAGAGCCTATCGATTACAGTTTCGAATGCTCCTGGAGATTTATCTTTTAGAAAAGCATCTATCTCTTTCAAAGTAGCGGGTAGACCTGTCAAATCAAAAGTTGCGCGCCGGATGAGCGTACGCTTGTCGGCAGGCGGGGCCGGTTTCAGATTGCGCTTTTCAAGTTCGGACAATACAAAAGCGTCAAGCGGGCTTTTCACCCATTGTGCGTTTTTGGGCTTCGGGACAGTCGGTAGAATTAGCCGCTTTAGCGACCACCAGTCCTGCGAAGGGTGTTGTGTAGCAGTTGTACCTACACCAGTTAGCCCCAACAACAGGAAGGTTGTCGCGCATACCAGTTGACACTTATTTTTATACGTCAAATGCATATTCTGCCCTGAAGACCATCGCACTATTTGTTTTGCATGGTGAATTCGAATAATTATGTATGAGACTGACTGAAATCACAATGTTACGCCAAACATCTACATTGATGCGACATGGCAAAGGGATCGCGATTGCCGTCGAGAGTTACCATTTCATACGATTGGGATTGGTCTATCAACGTTTCTCACTATCCCATGCAGACAATGGGCGACTTTTCAGCGTAAACTCTAAATATGTTCTTCAAGCTGATATATGTCCGCATCCGCGGTGGGATCAATGTGATCCGATATAACTGGAATATTAAGCCGTATTCTGTCATCGGTTACTGCATTCTGGCACCGTTGATTTTTTACGGGATCAGTCATGCCTTCCTGCGTCAGTTTGGCATGTTCGGCAATTCCCCCGACGCTCTGCATGAATCCATCTTTCAAGTCTTCTTTCTCTTGATGGTGCTATTGTTTGCAAGTGCAGTTCCCTTCGTTGGTGGAACGCTGCTACAGGCAGGGGATTTCAATCTTCTATGCGCTACACCTATCCGATCCTCAAATATAGTCGCAGCAAAACTTCTGGATGCAACCGTAACGAACTCCCTGCAGTTTTCGGTTCTTGGTATTCCAGCGGTAGCTGCCATCGGGATTGCACTGCACGTACCTGTTCTTGGTTGGCCACTGTTGCTTGTCTTGACCATCATGCTGACCCTGTTGCCCGCTCTTGTCACGGCTCTACTTCTCTTGATCGCTCTCTCCATAATTGGAATGAATCGTGTGAGGAGTGCCATGACGGTAGTCAATCTTATAATGGGTGGCATTGTGTGTATGACTTTTGTCTTGCAGGCGGGCAATTTACCATTTCATCTGGGCAGTTCTGGGCAGATTATTGCAAAGACAGCCTCAAAGTCAGTATTGGCGCACATCTCTCCTTCCGTCCTGATAGCCGATTCCATCATTCGATTCGCCTCTGGTAATGTCGTCGGCAGTTTTCAGAGTCTCGGATGGATTCTCTTGATCAACATCGTGATATTCGGCCTTTGTTTAATGTTTGGATCCCGGTTATTGACGGCAGCCGCAGTTTCCGAGGAGACGGGAGAGCGTCTGGCAGTTCGAAATGGGGACAATCGCGGAAAGTTTTCAACTGCGTTAGAGATGTTCTTCACTTTGCCGATCATCGGATTCATGATCAAGGATTTCAAGTACATTTGCCGAGATAGTATTCTTCTCAGTCAGATGGTCATGCCTGTAATCCTCTACTTTGTGCCATTTGTCATCGTTCTTCAGCCGGATATGCGGCGCATGGTAAATAGTAGCGAGCTCTACATGATCTCTCTCGGAATGTTGGGAATGATTGTCTTTATGCAGACCTCGGTAATTTCGCTAACCTGTATTGGTCTGGAGGGAAGGGGATTTG
>CAISOI010000309.1 GCA_903886985.1 uncultured Chthonomonas sp. | reverse complement strand
GGTCGGCACGGGCACCTCGGCAGCCATTCTTTCCACCTTGTCCATGGAGCTTTCCGGGTGCCTCCCGCTATCCACATGCGGGACCACCGCAAAGTCAACAAGTCCTAGTCCCTTTTCGATGACAAACGGCTTATCCGGATCGTCGTATGTTTCTCCGAAAACAGGGGCAGTCACCATACTGCCTGCACTGATCCCTACATGAACTGTATCGCGCAATGACGGTAAGAGGTCTGCCAGTCCGGACTCCCGCATCCAACGGCACAAATAGTGGACGTCCCCTCCAAAGACCAGTAAGGCGTCCGCCTTTTGGACTTCCGCTATCCAAACCTTTTTCTTGATACTTGGCAGCGCGGTGAGTTCAAGCACTCCCAACGACTTCCAACCGAGTTCGCACATGGGACTGCGGCTTGTTCCCCTAAGGAATCTGTCAGCCAGAGATGGTCCGCCGGGGAAGGGATCGATCGCCGTAGGAATACAGAGGGCGTTACGGTAAGCGATTTGCTTACATAAAAGGTCGACTAATGCGTTGTGGATGCTGGAGTTTTTAATGCCACCGGATGTAAGAAGTAGTTTTATGGTGTTTTTCCTTCATTTTGTAGTGACACACTCCAGATCGCTACAGTCAAATTCTCCTAGGATGCCAAAGTTAAAGAGTTTGCAAAAGAGCCTCAAGTGTCGGCAAAACAACCGGCAGGTCTATTTCGATTGTCTTCCAAACTCGATCTATGTCGATATCATGATATTCGTGAACTAAATGGTGACGCAGTTTAATGAGACTCTGCCAATCAATTTCAGAGTGTGCCATGCGCAAGTTGTGCGAAACTTTGGAACTTGCTTCACCCATCATTTCAAGGCACTTTAAAAGAACCAGGACCAGAGAGCGATCATTCAGCAGGTCGTCAAATGATCGTCCAGTGGCAAACCCAATTGCCTCCTTGGCGGCGTCGATCATGTGGCTCACACGGGACTTGTCATCCACGAACATAATAAACTTCTGCCTCTTCCATGACACGATCTCGAAAATACTTGCTAATCTCAGCAGGTGTCCGCAAATCCACGCAAACACCAAGCAAATCGGAAAGTTCTTGCTGAGCACGCATCATTCCAATATAACCTACTTGAGCCCCATCTTCAAATTCGATGAGTATGTCCACATCACTCTCGTCGGTAAAATCTTCACGCAAAACAGACCCGAAGAGACTTAGCCGTCGGATACTCTGACGCTTGCAAAAGTCCGCCAGCCAATCCTGCGGGATTTCTATTCCATTCTTTTGTGATATAGTCATTGTGTCAATTCCTCATAATTCGTTGCATCGACATACGCCCGACCTATCAAATCAAAACAATGGGCGCACAGTTGTGCGCCCCTATAGAACTGAACTACGCCGCCGCTACTAACTGTCGCAAGACGAATTTCAGAATGCCACCGTGCAGATAGTAATCTACTTCGATGGGGGTATCGATTCGCAAAGTTACTGGAACAGTTACGGTCTCACCAGAAGTCTTGTGGATAATTAATGTGACATCCATTCGCGGCTGAATACCTGCTTCAATCCCTACAAGATCAAAGGTTTCGGTGCCGTCTAACCCAAGTGTCTGCGCAGAAACACCTTCTTTGAACTGGCAGGGCAGAACACCCATACCTACAAGGTTGCTGCGATGGATTCGCTCGAAGCTTTGTGCAATCACGGCCTTGACACCCAACAGGTTTGTACCTTTCGCCGCCCAGTCCCGCGAGCTACCTGTGCCATATTCTTGTCCGGCAAGGATGATCAGCGGAGTATTATCCGATTGGTAGCGAATGCTGGCATCGTAAATGCTTAGTTGTTCACCGCCAGGTTGGAATGCGGTAACTCCCCCCTCAACTCCAGGCACCATCAGATTTTTGATACGTACGTTAGCGAAAGTACCACGGGTCATGATTCGGTCATTGCCGCGGCGCGAACCATAAGAGTTGAAGTCGACTGGTGCAACTCCCTTTTCTTGGAGGTATTTGCCGGCTGGAGATGACGGTTTGATCGCGCCCGCAGGGCTAATATGGTCTGTTGTGACACTATCGCCAAAGATTGCCAATGCTTTCGCGTTGGTCACGTCTGCCGCAACTCCGGCGTCTGGACCAAAATTATCGAAGTAGGGTGGCTCTTGAATATAGGTAGATTCGGTATCCCATGTGTAGACGTTGCCCGTTGAGCTTGGGATTTCATTCCACAATGGATTTTCCGAAGCAAAATCGGTGTAAAGCCTTCGGTAAGTAGCGGGATCGTTTGCTGCTTCCAACAGATCTCGTACTTCTTCCGTTGTTGGCCAAATATCTTTCAGATAGACAGGAGTACCATCGGCAGT
>CAISOI010000308.1 GCA_903886985.1 uncultured Chthonomonas sp. | reverse complement strand
GTCGAAATGGTAATAACTTCCCCTGGAATTCCAAAAGATGCTCCCGTACATCGTCTCGCGCTGGAGCGTGGTCTTCCCGTTTACTCTGAAATTGAGGCTGCGTACAGAATTGCGGAAGCTCCCATTCTTGCGGTGTCCGGAACGAATGGCAAGACAACGGTTGCTATGCTCCTGGGGCACATATTACGAGTGGCGGGCCGAAAAACGTTTGTCGCCGGAAACGTTTCCGCTGATGAGGTGAAACTGCCGTTAATCTCAGCGGCAATGGAAGCAACTTCCAAGGATGTAATTGTTGGCGAGATAAGTTCGTTTCAGCTCGAATGGGTGGAGAAATTTCGCCCGAAAGTTGGAATCTTAACCAATATAACCCCGGACCATATGAATCGCTACAAGGACTTTGCAGAATATTGTGCAACGAAAGCAAATCTGTTTCGTGCACAATTGTCCGATGACGTTGCGGTAATCAGTGCCGTTAATCAGCCAGCACATGCAATTGGTCAGAGAGTGAAATCCCGTTTGTATTGGTTCGACCGTGGGAATTGCGCTACTTGCGACTCAGCGTGTGTAGAAGAAGGCGAAGTAATAATCTGTTGGGGATGTGAGAGATTTCGTCTGGGTAGGGCAGAGGATTTACCTATGCCTGGCACACACAATTTGGAAAACGTTTTGGCGGCATCAGCTGCGGCTATCGCATTTGGAATCGATCCCGAAGCAGTTCGCGACGCGATCATGACTTTTCAGGGCGTAGTGCATCGCATGGAAAAAGTTGCGGATTTGGGCGGCGTCACGTACATAAATAATAGTATGTGCACGAATGTTGATGCAGCCATCCGGTCTCTCGAGGCGCTCAAGCGTCCGACTGTTCTAATTGCAGGTGGAGTAGATAAAGGTTCTGACTTTGGTCCTTTGGGGGCATCCATTGCACGTCATGCTCGCCATTTGGTTCTTATTGGTCGCGACGGAGAATTGATCGGTCGCGCCGCGCGTCAAGAGGGATTTGATGCCATTTCTTTCGCTACTACAATGGAGGAGGCGGTTTCTGTGGCGCGATCGGCTGCCCAACAGGGTGATGCTGTTATGTTGTCTCCGGCATGTGCCAGTTTCGACATGTTTAGAGATTTCGAAGGGAGAGGAGAAGCATTTAGAATTGCAGTTCGAAATTTAAGCTGATCACTTTGGGGACATAATTGAGGTAACTAAAAGTTATGGCGGCGATACCTATCAATACAACAAAATCAAAAACCCATCTTGATATGGCGTTAATATTGATTGTCCTTGCTCTCTCCATCATTGGGGTGATCATGGTCTTCGATGCAGGCTATGCCCTGTCTGCGAAGAAAACAGGGGGAACTGGTCTTAATTTCCTGACGAACCAGTCGGTCAATATGGGCCTTGGAGTTTGTGCGATGATATTGACGGTAGTCATTGGACATCGACGGCTAAGGCGGTTTTCTCCCGGAATAATGGCAGTATCTGTCGTTTCGCTATTATTGGTGTGGACAAAGTTTATGGGTCAGCCAGCGAAGGGCGAAGGTGACAAACTATTCTATCGGTGGATCCATATTGGCCCTTTCAAGCTTCAACCTTCAGAATTTGCAAAGGTGGCGGTAATACTGTATTTCGCAAGTTGGGCGGCGGATAGACTGGAGAAATCACGCAGCGGCCAAAATGTCTTCGATAAGTCACGATTCAGAGACGTTAGCCAGCCCATTGTTGCCGCGTTCTTCGTAACTGTACTTGTTGCTCGTGAGCCTGATTTAGGCACTGCAATAGTGCTGTTTTGCACTGTTCTTGCAGTCTTCAATGCTGCTGGATTTCGAGCAAAACATTTATGGGGGGATCGCTGGAGTAGGATTGTGCGCAGTGGTTTTTGCGACGGTGGCACATGGGTTCCGCGTGGATCGCATTGTCGCATATCGAAATCCAAACGCAGATGTTCGTAAGTCCACTTTTCAAATCTATCATTCCCTCTTGGCAGTGGGTTCAGGAAAATTCTGGGGCGTTGGTTTTGGCAATGGCCGCGAAAAATTCTTCTTACCAGAGCCAACTGAGGATTTTGTATTTGCAACGGTTGCAGAAGAGACTGGCTTTGCGGGATGCATGATAGTAATAACTTTAATGTTGGGTCTTGTTTACAGAGCTTTCAAAATTTCTCAGAATGCCGTCGATGCTTTTGGTCAAATCGTTGCTGCTGGAATCGGAGGGCTGATTGGAACTCAAGCATTCATAAACATTGCTGTTGTAACTAATGTGCTCCCAGCTACTGGTGTTCCCCTGCCATTCATATCCTTTGGCGGTAGTTCGTTGATCTCCCTTTTTATTGCCGTTGGTATTCTACTTAGTATTGATCTCTCTTCAAAACAGAATGCCAGTCGGTCCCAGCTAGCACTCAGGTGAGACTATTACTTACCGGAGGGGGAACGGGCGGGCACATCTTTCCTGCTATCGCATTGGCAATGGAAGTGCATTCCCAATCTGCCTCCAACAAGATTCTCTATGTTGGCAGTCGCGTGGGAATGGAAGCTTCC
>CAISOI010000307.1 GCA_903886985.1 uncultured Chthonomonas sp. | reverse complement strand
TTAGCCATTCTGTTAATTGTTCCGGCGACTTGCATAGCATCGCACTTAGGAAGAACATCTCCGTATTGCGTACCCATGTTTGTCATAACCGATCCGGCTTTCTGTCGATTGCCGTTCTCTCATTGCCAGTATATATAGAATACTGGCGACATTTACCAGCAAGCACGTTTCTCCAGACAATAAGTTTTGTTAAACTCGGCGTGCTGCGGTATTGGTCTTGTATACTGCCTATTTTTTGTTCAGAAGCAATAGAGTGTCTGGTCCTCGGGAATTGGTAACCAATTACCTAAGTCTCTGGCTCTGAACATATGATCTGGCGTGACTTTAAGTCCCCTATAGTTAAGTAGTACAGGTGTGATGTGCGTCTAATCTGGACACGGAAAGATTGTGAACTGATAGACCCTTCTGGCTTGAATGGGCTCCTTTTGATTCAGAATTTTATAGTTTTGAGCAGGCACAAGGCCAGCCCCTACACATACGATTCATTGCAACATTGTGCGTATTGAGTTTTATAGACGGCCATCTAACATGGATGGACAGGATAGAACAGGATAACGGCTAACTGCCTTGAACGGCGAATGGGTGAATGGGAACGCTTGCGCAAACGCTTTTTTCGTAGTTCACCGGAACGTATTCAGTTGTATTTTGTTTTTGGCAGGCACGGGGGCCAGCCACTACAAACACAGATGGATGCAAGTTAGTGCGGCCGCACGAAATTGAACCCGGGTTCAAGGCGTCGGTTGATCGGATCGACGGCTTGGTGTTTTGTGCTTATATTTCTATACTCGTTTGGCGGTGGCAAATCCGGAAAGGTTCTGGAAAGTTTTTTGAAAATTTTTTTGAGAGCGTGGATTTGGTGAAGAAATCCTACGGGAAACCATTTTTGGCTCGTAGAGAACCTGCGGTAAAAGAAACCAATACTATTCAGGTGTGGCTGCCAAAGAGTCTGTAACATTGCAATTCAAACAATGATGTTTCGTGATTGCAGAAAATCGGTACGAATTATCTCGGACAAGTGGCGAATTGAATTCAAACCTGGCTGATTACCCAATGCGCATTGTTTGACAGCCTCATAACGGCGTGAAGAAAGTTGGCCACCACACTCCCCGTTTAAGGCAATTGCCCATGTTTGGCACCACGTGGTTTTGGTCCAGTGTGGATACGTCAACATTTTCTTGAACTGATTTGATCTCAGGAACAGATACGCCGGGGTAGACAATATTGCTAAGAATTGACAGTGCGTCTTCGTAATTATAAGCCGTGATTCCGCATCCGGGTCGGCAAAGTCCAATTGTCTCGGGATCACCGTCGAATACGAACCAATATCTTGTTAGTAGTTGCAGGCTTTCGGGTTTCATGGGGGTCGTTCTCAACAGCTTTGCGATTGCGAAAGATTGCAAGTGCCTGCTTCAATTTGTTGCAATATGGCACGGCTCTCTTCATATGCGGACATGGCTGCGTCAGTTTCATTTAATACCGTAAGCGCATCGCCATACTCCCGCAGTGTACTCACCAACGTTTTATATTTATGGGGTCCCTCGATGTGTGGAAGATAAGTGATGATTCGCCGAAACTCAACTGCCTTGCCTAATGCTTCCGCGGCACCAGAAAAGTCCTTGTCCAAAGTTCGAATCTTTGATATTACCGACCACCACTTCGCAGCACCACTTTGATATCCTGCCATAAATGTCATTTGAATACTTGGCGCCAGAATGTTCCATGCGACATCCATATCGGCACGCAGCTCCAGAGTGAGTTCATTCTCAATCTGACATGAGGCTCGATTGATAAGGGCACGAGCGTACATCAATGAGAGCATCTTGTCGCCCTGGGTTAATTGAACTGCTTCTTCGGCTATGAGTTGTGCTGTTTTGTTATCCTTTAGTGCCTTATAACAACCAATAAGACCTTCCAGTGCCATTACGACTATTGGTGACATATTGGATTCTCGTGCAAATTTTGTGGCAATTACCATTTCGGACAACGCCTCTTCAAACTTGTCTTGAACTACATAGAGATGACTCAGATCATAATGCGCTTTAAAGATTTTCCCTGCGTTGCCTTCTGCTTCCTCTAATATCAGAACTTTCCGTCGCACATCCAACGCCTCGTCCCACTTGGCTTCATTAGCAAGTTCGTGTGCAATTGCCATTAGTTGTAACTTTTCACTTGGATTCTTCTGCGAGTCTTCTGCAATTAACGAAAAGCATTGAAGCGCAATCATTTCGGCCTCTTGATAGTCGCCACG
>CAISOI010000306.1 GCA_903886985.1 uncultured Chthonomonas sp. | reverse complement strand
TATGGCATTGTGCTGCTTTCGCATATGGCGCAAGATGAGACTACTGTTTCGCAGAACGTCAAAGATTTGGCCGCAGCAACACATCTGCCGGAACCAACTGTTGGGAAACTGCTGAAGTCTTTGGCGAAGAGTGGGATTTTGATTTCACAGCGAGGCGCACATGGTGGATACTCTCTTTCGCGAAGCGCCTCTGAAATTACGGTTGCGCAGATCATTGGGGCAATAGATGGTCCTATTGCAATAACAGATTGTTCGAACGAGTTATCTACTAGCAAGTGCGAACTAGAGCGGTTATGCCCGGTTAGGTCGAACTGGCAAAAGATAAATGTATCGATTAAGGACGCTCTCGAGGGCGTCTCTTTGGCCGATATGGTAAAGCCACAAACGAGCAATTTTATTCGTATGTCGAATATCAAGCGAACTTCTGTAGAGGGATTTGAATATGTCAGTAACTGAAATTGAGAACTCTGTGGATCAATCGATTATCACGATTACAACCGCGGCAGTCAAGCAAATGAAATTTCTGCGTGGTCGCAAAGGTGAGCCCGGAATGGGTGTACGTGTTGGAGTGAAGGGCGGCGGATGTTCTGGACTTTCCTACACAATTGCACTTGAATCCAATACTTATGATAACGATATTGTGATCGCACTAGACGACATTAATGTCTATATCGATACCAAATGTACTAAGTTCTTGGTTGGTACAACCTTGGACTACAGTGTTAAAAATCTGTTGGAGGGCGGCTGGGTCTTCAATAACCCAAACGCTTCACGTACATGCGGGTGCGGAACGTCCTTTCAACCTAAATAGGCCCTAACAGAACTAACGGAGCAAATGATGTCATTTACAACGGATACACTTGAACAAGACCTGAAAACTCAGGAATACAAATATGGATTTATCACCGATATCGAGGCTGATTCTGCTCCTCCAGGGCTGAACGAAGATATTGTTCGGTTTATTTCGGCAAAGAAGAACGAGCCGGAATGGCTTCTCGAATGGCGCCTAAAAGCGTTTGCAAAATGGAAAACGATGCGTGAGCCAAAGTGGCCAAACGTAAGTTATCCTCCCATATCCTATCAAGATATCATTTACTACTCGGCTCCAAAGCCGAAGAAGGTACTGAACAGCCTCGATGAGGTTGATCCAGAGCTTCTTGCAACGTTTGAGAAGTTGGGGATCTCTCTGGATGAGCAAAAGCGGCTGAGCGGTGTAGCCGTTGATGCCGTATTTGATAGTGTATCCGTGGTAACCACATTCAAGGAAAAGCTTTCTGAACTCGGAATCATATTCTGTTCTTTCAGCGAGGCGGTTCACAATCATCCTGAGTTGATCAAGCAGTACCTTGGATCGGTAGTGCCTTATACTGACAATTACTTTGCAGCACTTAACTCAGCGGTCTTTAGTGACGGCTCGTTCGTTTACATTCCTAAGGGTGTGCGCTGCCCCATGGAGTTGTCGACCTATTTCCGAATTAACGCTCTGAATACCGGGCAGTTTGAACGTACTTTGATCATTGCAGAAGAAGGAGCTTACGTTAGTTACCTTGAAGGCTGCACGGCTCCAATGCGTGATGAAAATCAGTTGCACGCAGCGGTAGTTGAATTGGTTGCTCAGAAGAACGGCACAATCAAATACTCCACGGTTCAGAATTGGTATCCCGGCGATAAAGAGGGTAAGGGCGGCATTTACAATTTCGTAACTAAGCGTGGAATTTGCAAGGGTGACAATTCGAAGATTACGTGGACGCAGGTTGAGACTGGGTCCGCGATCACCTGGAAGTATCCGAGCTGTATTCTGCAAGGCGACAATTCTGTAGGTGAATTCTACTCAGTTGCGGTCACCAACAATATGCAGCAGGCAGATACCGGGACCAAGATGGTTCACGTCGGCAAAAACACGAAAAGCACTATTGTTTCTAAGGGTATTTCTGCTGGCAAGGGGCAGAACACCTATCGTGGCCTTGTGAAGATTCTGAAAAAGGCGACTAACGCGCACAACTATAGTCAGTGCGACAGCTTGTTGATGGGAGACAGGTGTGGGGCACACACTTTTCCATATATAGAGGTTCAGAACTCGTCTGCTCGGGTAGAGCATGAGGCTTCCACATCCAAGGTTGGAGAAGACCAGATTTTCTATTGTAATCAACGGGGACTCTCAAGCGAGGATGCTGTGAATTTGATTGTGAATGGCTTCTGTAAAGAGGTTTTCCGCGAATTGCCAATGGAGTTTGCAGTTGAAGCACAGAAGCTGCTGGGAATTAGCTTGGAAGGCAGCGTGGGATAGGCTCCTAACACAGACTGTCACCATTTGACACAATTGCTGAATACTAACAAATCCTACCAGTCAATGGTGGGTCAAAATAATTGGAGACTTTTAGTAGATGCTAACGATAGATAACCTTCAAGCGAAGGTAGAAGATAAACAGATTTTACGCGGGATTAATTTGCAGATTAATCCAGGGGAAATTCACGCCATTATGGGGCCGAACGGCTCGGGCAAGAGTACGCTGGCGAACGTTCTTGCGGGGCGTGATATGTATGAAGTTAATGGCGGTTCGGTGGAATTCAATGGACAGGACTTGCTGGATCTCGATCCAGAAGTTCGGGCTAGAGAAGGGCTTTTTCTTGCCTTTCAATACCCCGTTGAAATCCCTGGAGTTAACAATACATATTTTCTGCGAGCCGCGGTGAATGCGGTGCGTAAACACCATGGTGAACCTGAACTCGATGGCGCCCAATTCTTGAAATTTGCGCGTGAAAAAGCAAAGTTGGTCGAGTTAGACCCTACATTGATGAACAGATCGGTTAACGAGGGCTTTTCTGGTGGCGAAAAGAAGCGCAATGAGATCTTTCAGATGGCGGTACTCAACCCTAAGCTAGCCATTCTTGACGAGACCGACTCTGGGCTCGATATTGATGCGCTTCGTATTGTGGCTAATGGCGTGAATGCTCTGCGCAGCCCGGACAGATCGTTCTTGATCGTAACTCACTATCAACGACTTTTGGACTATATCGTTCCTGACTTCGTGCATGTCCTTGTCGATGGTCGAATTGTAAAATCGGGTGGCAAGGAATTGGCATTGGAGCTTGAAGAGAAGGGTTATGCGTGGGTCGAGGAAGAGCTATTGGCGGGGGCGATTGCCTGAAAATGACCACCATGAGTGATACCAACCTTAAATACCGAGAAGCTGCATTGGCGGCCTCTCAACATCCACAACCAGATTGGCTGAAACTATTCCGCTCACGTGCTTGGAATGAGTTTGAAAAACTGGGATTCCCGACTACGCAGCACGAAGAATGGAAATATTGCAACGTCCGACCCATCTCAGAGGGCGAGTTTCAATCTCCATTGGTGTTTAGTCAACAAACCAACGGATATATTGAAAACCTAGGGGATGACGATGCCTATTTGCTTGCGTTTGTAAATGGAATCTATGACATTACCGCTTCGAAGATATCCGATGCGCCAGTCGGGTTGACCATTGACAGCCTTGCATCGGTGCTGAAGAATATTCCAGATCTGGTGAAGCCCCATCTTGCCAACTACGCAAACTTTGAAGGTGAAGCTTTTGTAGCTTTGAATACGGCAACTTTTGTAGATGGTGCAGTAGTCCGCGTTGCAGACAACGTCGTAGTGGAAAAGCCTATTTTCCTTGTTAACTATACAACCAGTGGTACAGCGGCACCTGTTCGTAATTTAGTTATCATGGAACGTAATTCTCAAGCAACAGTTATAGAGATATTCCTTAGCGAGAATGAAACTAGTTTTTCAAATATCGTTACGGAGATCGTGGTTAGCGAATCCGCAGTTCTCAATCACACGAAAGTTCAGCTTGAGGGTGGCAATGCAAACCACATTTCAACGCAGGTCATTGAACAGTCCAAAAGTTCTGTATTCGATTCACAGAACATCTGTTTAGGTGCTTCTTTGGCGCGAACCACTATCTATGCTAGGCTTGGCGCAGAACACATTGAATGTACTATCGACGGATTGTACTGTTTGAATAATAATCAATTAGTTGACAACCACACGACGATTGACCATGCATTCCCCAACTGTAACAGCTTCGAACTGTACAAAGGAGTTATGGACGAAAAGTCCACGGGCGTGTTCAACGGCAAGATATTTGTTCGACAAGACGCTCAGAAGACTGATTCCAAGCAAACCAATCAGAACCTATTATTGTCGGACGACGCGACAATAAACACGAAACCGCAGCTTGAGATTTATGCTGACGATGTGCGCTGCACCCACGGTGCGACCGTAGGTCGACTAGATCCAAATGCTCTCTTCTATTTGCAAGCACGTGGAATTGGAGCAGAGGAAGCGCGATCAATTCTGGTCCACGCATTTGCGAATGAAGTGATCCAAAGAGTTAAGCCGGTGGGGCTGCGTACTGAATTAGAGAAACGCCTTTACCAAAAACTAGGTTAATCCGAAGCCGTTTGGCTTCGGATTATCCGATAGAAATACTGGAATATTATTGTGACCGTATCATTAGTTAACGAAGCTATCACCCGTCAAACGTACCCGATTGAAACCATCCGTGCTGACTTTCCAATTTTGGATCTAAAGGTCAACGGAAACCCTCTTGTTTATCTCGATAATGGAGCTACTGCTCAGAAACCACGCGCGGTTCTGCAAGCTATCGACACTTATTACACATCGCAGAATGCCAATATTCATCGTGGTGTCTATTATCTAAGCCAGCTTTCCACGCAGTTGTATGAAGACGCACGGGAAACGGTTCAGCGGTACTTAAACGCAAATTCCAGCCGTGAAATCATTTTTACCAGCGGTACTACGGACAGTATTAATCTCGTAACCAACTCTTATGGTCGAAACATATTGAAACCT
>CAISOI010000305.1 GCA_903886985.1 uncultured Chthonomonas sp. | reverse complement strand
AGTCAATCGCACCATCGATCTGTCTACTTCATTGAGCATAATGTTCGTTTCACAAAATGCAAACATGGAGAAATCAATTACAAGCACGATCGTGACTTACACTGACGCTGGCAATTATGATGACGCGAGGAACAATTTCATTGAATCATTTCATGACAATCTCAATTTACTTATTGGTGAAGCTGAATACAGAGAAGTCTTCTCTACAGATCCTGCTCCACCACTCATCGATCCTGGTGTGCAACCTGAAGCTTCCGAAGCAGGTGACACAGCAGAGACACGTCAATTGGATAGTGCCCTCTTCGACAGATGGAAATATAATGTAATTGCATTCAAAGCGCAGCAAGCAACACTGGTGAAGATGAAGCTACACTGGACTGTCAGCAGCTTCTCCAGATCATGTAGTTCAATCTATCATACCACCAACTGGACTTGTAACACTTAAGGCACCCGCAATGCTTAAGCTAACAGATGCACTTTTCCTCAACGCGACAAGTGCAACACTGAACTCAGTACTAGCTGCTCTACCATCATCATGCGATGCTAGTCCAGCCTCTATCAGATCAGTAAGTGCCAAGTATCGCCAATGCTTTAAATATCACTCTAAGAGTAAACAGCCTTTCTCCGAACATCAAAAGGTAACCATGTTCATGTCAGCACTGCCAATTCTGACATTTGATCCATTCAAACGAGAATTCAACAGAAAGTATCCAACACTTGCAGAGAAAACATTTGAAAATCTAGCCAAGGAAGCCGCCGAGGAGGGAGAACAACTAGTTGCAACTCAACCAGTTGTGAACTACGCGCATCTAACTGCACCGACTGCATCTACTGTCTACCAACTTGCTAATGCTGTTGCACCCACCGTGTACACCTACTGTTGGTCTCACGGCAAGGTAGTCAAATCTACAGATCCAAATAGACCTGACCACACATCAGCTAACTGCAAGACTCCAGCACCTAACCATGTGTCCACTGCTACAATGGCCAATCAAATGGGTGGAAAGAAAACGGTGTGGGAGCGTGGGCAACGTCTAGGTCCATTAAGGGGTCAGGGAACAAGTCATAGTGAGAGGTTTAAGCATGTTAATATTACAAACGCTTGTAAAATAACTAATAATACTTTATACCTAAAACAAAAACTTGTTCCGAAGTCAAAACCTTCACTTCTGAGTTCGCCTTCTTCAAATCCAGCATCCCTGCCAGTCAGCATACCACTTGGTATTTCTGACTCTGGTACGACTGGTCATTATCTGCCTATCTCATCGGAGCAATCCGTATTAAATGTCAAACTGAGTACTCACCCACTGAATGTAAAATGTGCAAACAAGTCAATCATCCGCTCTTCAAAGACTGGTCAACTGGACTTGCCCACTCTGCCAAAGGAGTCCACTGACTGTCACTTATTTAAGGAACTATCAGAGCCACTACTTTCAATTAGTAAGTTCTGTGACAACGGACTTAAGGCAGTATTTGACGCGAAGAAAATAGACCTCATCAATGAACATGGAGAAGTTGTGCTCACTGGCAATCGTGATCACAGAGGAATGTACATGCTACCGCTCAAATCAGGGACAATCAGTAATGAAAACAACACGCCAGCCAATTCAACTGCCGTTGCAAATGCCTCAATCTATTCACTTAACAGCAATGCACGAACTGTTGCCCAACGTGTTGCATTTTTGTCCAAGTCATTTGGAAATCCAGCGGACAGTTACTTATTAGCTGCATCTAAGTCAACACACCTCAAGTCTGTCCCTAATGTCACTTCTGCAAATATACTCAAATTTGCCCCGAACAGCATTGAATCAGCCAAGGGACACCTTGATCAATCTCGCCAAGGCATCTGGTCCACTAACGTCAGCAAGCGACAGTCTAAACAAATCAAACGCCGGCTGCTGTCAGTAAGGGGCGGCACTGCCACTGGACACTCCATGACTGTAAAATTATTTGATGAAACGCAACTTCAGGGTACTACGCTCCACGCCGACCTAACAGGACCATATCCCACTATCAGCAGAAAAGGTAACAAAAAAGTCATGGTAGGGTATTGTGAATATGGTAACTTTATAAAGTCCGTAGCTGTGAAGGGTGACTCCTCTGAACAGCTCATACTTGGATACAACACTCTTATCACGTTCTTCAATGAAAAACTAGCTGCCAAGGGCGTGATTAGTGAAGTAGTGCGACTAGATAACCAAACGTCAACACACCTAGAAAACTACATGACTGACGTGGCGAAGTTGACTTTCAATTATGTGCCTCCTGGAAGCCATCGAACTCTTCATGCTGAGCGTGACATCCGAACATGGAAGGGACACTTTAAAGCCACACGCGCAGGTGTTGATAAAGAATTCCCCGACTATCTTTGGGACGAACTGCTACCTCATGTCGATATGACCCTGAATATATTGCGCCCATGTCTGGTTAATCCTAATACATCAGCATGGGACTTTCTATGTGGCGAATGGGACTACATGAGCCATCCAATTGGACCTGCCGGATCCAAGGTACTTGTATACGAAAACCCTGAGCACCGCGCATCCTTCGCTAACAATGGCGTTGAAGGATTCTATCTTGGCTCAGCCCATAATCACTATCGCTGTCACAAGGCATGGATTATATCCACACGTGACGAACGCATATCAGATACACTATCATGGCACATACAAGATCAATTTGGCTTGCTATCTAACCACACTCCCAACGACGATGTTGAATGCGCCATAGATATGCTAACCACTGCAGCAAACAATGCACCTCTCACCGCAGACAAGGAGTACCTTCAACAATGTGCCGCTAACCTGTCAAACACTCGTCAGTCTATTCCGAGGGTGGTCATCAGTAGTCCGACACTTGTTCCGAGGGGGGTCAGCAGTAGCCCGACACCTGCTGCCACTGTTCCGAGGGTGGCCAGCAACGGTCCGACACCTATTCCGACACAATTGCAATTTACGACACTTGTTCCGACACTTGTTCCGACACCTGATGCTCAAATCCCGACACAATTTGCAAGTTCT
The DNA here is from genome assembly GCA_903886985.1 of uncultured Chthonomonas sp. Lineage (GTDB taxonomy): Bacteria > Armatimonadota > Chthonomonadetes > Chthonomonadales > CAJBBX01 > CAISOI01. The sequence goes on along the minus strand of CAISOI010000305.1, from coordinate 12 downwards.
CCGACACGTAGT
>CAISOI010000304.1 GCA_903886985.1 uncultured Chthonomonas sp. | reverse complement strand
TTGAATATAGAATGCTGGCGCGGTGGCATCTTCATGATCGGAGGAGGGGTCCAGCTCTGCATCTCCTTCACTCTCAAAGTCTGAGGGTGGAATTAAACTCAGGATTCGCTCGACCTGCAATTCAGATACGTGAATGCCTTCGAGTGCTACCTTGAATGCACCCGCTGTCTGGTATCGCTGACTCTTCTCACGCTCCAAAGCCTTATTCAAAACTTCCTGAAGGCAATCTGGAACGGGTTGTACATAATTCGAAAGTGGAACCGGCGAATCTTCCAGAAGCACTCTGCGCCACGAAAACGGATCTCGCGGTTTTGCAACCTGAAATGGTCGGGCGCCGGTAATCATCTCGAAGAGAGTGACCCCCACCGCCCAGATATCGCTCTGATGGTCCGAATGTCGTTCTTCAGCGAAATCCTCGGGAGCCATATAAGGATAAGTGCCTGCTCCTCCGGCATAAGAGTTAGTTGATAGGATTTCGGCCAATCCAAAGTCCACAATTTTGACAACGTCATCGGGTCCCAAAAGAATATTGGCAGGTTTGATGTCCCTGTGAACAATTGATAGGCTGTGGGCATAGTCCAGAGCATCCAGAGTTTGAATGGCAATTTTCAGCGCACGCTCAATTGAAATCGGACCACTCTTGCGGAGAATATGCTGAAGATTTTGACCTTTGACATATTCCATGTCGATCACAATGTGACCATCGATCATGTCCACGCCATTAATGCTCACGATATTTGGATGATGCATTCGATCCATCACGCGCGCTTCTTCGAGGAAGTTGCTCACTTCGCCCGTCTGAATATCTACCTCTTTAAGGGCTACCTGCTTCTTAAGCAAAGTGTCCCACGCGAGATAGACAATCCCCGAGGCACCTGACCCGAGAACATCTACGCGATCATATTTCCCAAGTTTACCGAGAGGCATTGCCGTTACTTCCAGGACGATCAGAAGCACCGATTTGAGGGGTGTTATCAATAGGAGTGGATGGAGCGGAAGTCAGACTCGTCTTTGGTGATGGCGCGTGCGATTTGAAAACCTTCAATATGCCAGCATCCACAACATATAAAGAACCACTCTCTGAAATTGCAATTCCTTCGGGTCCTTTTAATTCCCCTTCGCCAACGGTTCCAATACGCGTCCCAGCAGGATCAAATTTGTAAATCGCCTTTGTGCTCTTTTTGGAAACATAGAGATTACCCTGCGGGTCCATCACCCAATATAGCGAACTTGGATTACTTTCCGCACCAATGTCAGGTGGTCCAAATCGCTTGAATTTGCCGTCAGGAGCAATCGAAACTGCTACTCCGGATTCTCTAGATATGGCAACAATATTGCCAGCCGCATTGACAACCACCGGGAATGGATTTAACAGTTTCTTGGAAACAACGACGGCCTTGTCATATTCTAGGTGTGCATAATCCGTCTTCGGTGGAACGATCAATTTATCCTGAATGACAGGTGGTTTGGGAGTGAGGAATGGAGCTTCTTTCGAGAAATTGTATGCCTTCGGAAGCACAAATCCCAATGCCGCCAGAGCCGCGATTGCTATGATCGTCGAAACGTAACTCCGTTTGCGCGGAGCCGCCTGAATAATCATGGATGTCGCTGCACTCGGGCTGTTCTCCCGCGTATTGCCTAGGAAACCATGTTGTGGGGAATTTGATTCTACTGCAATAGCAGGGACAAACGGTCCATAACGCACTAAATTGACCGTGACATTGTCCTTGCCTCCGCCCTTCAAAGCCAAGTCGACCAGAGTTTCACACGCTTTTTCGAGATCAGAAGTTGTGCCGATCACATTCGCAATCTGCTGAAATTCCACCATATTGGTCAGACCATCAGTACAGAGTAGAAGAGTGTCGCCCTCATGAAGTTCTAATAACTGCAATTCTGGCTCAACTACAGCAGCAATACCAATTGCCCGAGTAATGACATTGCTATAGCGGCTGTTTCGTGCTTCTTCCGCCGTAAGTTGCCCGGAACGAACCTGTTCCGCAACAAGAGAATGGTCGTGTGTTATCTGCGAAAGAACGCCCCCTCGGCAAAGGTAAATGCGACTGTCTCCAACGCTCGCCAGGAGTGCCTTATCATCCAAGACTGCAACAGTGACGACGGTCGTGCCCATTCCGCGGAGTTCCGGGTTGGATTTTGCCTGAGTCCAAACGGTATCGTTGGCGGTTTCCACCGCATCGCGAATAAGGGATGCCAACTGCCGCTCTGTCAGAGGATCGGTCCTGTCCTCTAGGGCTTCCGAGACAATAGCAGGGATTGTTTCCACCGTTAGTCGGCTTGCTACTGCCCCACCCGCCATACCTCCCATGCCATCTGCAACAACGAATAAGCCGTCGATTTTGGAGTCAAACTCAGAGGCGTCGTGCGTGGAAACACTGTCCTGGTTCTCTTTGCGAACCAATCCGATGTTCGTCTTAAAAGCAGAAGTTATCGATATTGTTGAAGGCATAATAGTATTGCGGCATCCGTAGATGCTTAATCAAAATCCTTCTTCAATAGCCACACCACGTAGCAGGCAAAAAAGATAAGCAGCCCCAAAAATCCAAATCGTGCCAGCCCGAGAACGACATTCATTATGCGCCCGCCTCATACCGAAGCGTTATCGCACCAATAGTGATTAGGTCTGCTTGTCGCAATGGATAAGAGCTGCCTGCTGAAACCGGTGCCTGATTGACGGTCGTAGAGTGCTCACTGTCGATCTGCTCAACTCTTGGTTCACCCGACGTGATAATTTTAGCGTGCTTCATTCCAATCGATCTATCGGTTAAAACAATGTCATTCGTCAATCCGCGACCAACTACAGATTCCGTTCCAAGCACAAATGTGTCGACATCTTTGCCAGCCAAAACCACTACCAAGCGAGGAGCGGTAATTATGGGTGCAGCGGCTGCAGTCCCAGAATTAGTGACTGAATGCGATGGACTATTGTTCGCACTGCCTGATTGATTGAAGACAATTTTTGTGTTGCCAATCTGTATTTCGTCGCCACTATTTAGAACACAGTTATCAATTTTTCTGCCGTTCAGCTTGGTGCCATTCGTGGTGTCCAGATCATAGATTGTGAATCTGCCATCTCGATCTA
>CAISOI010000303.1 GCA_903886985.1 uncultured Chthonomonas sp. | reverse complement strand
CTTAATTGGCAATGGCACTCCCCTTTTGACCAGTTTCATCAAAAGTGCAAGATTGCCCGGGGCACCGGGACCATACACCAAAGGTGGCCGAACTATTACGACCTCGAGCCTTGAATTCGTCGACAATTCTTGCAGTTCTTTTTCAGCTTTGAGTTTACTGAAGGCGTAAGTATCATGCGGCGCAGGTTCGTCGACTTCGCTGTAACCGGCACCCTTATACGGGTAATTTTGACCATTTCCGTTCACGCCGATAGAACTTACGAATACAAATCGTTTTACACCGGCGGATATTGCGGCCCTTGCAAGCTGGATAGTTCCATGTACATTGACGTTATCAAAGGCGAGTACAGGGTCTGCAGAAGTGTCGTTAAGCAAATGGGCTCGCCCAGCCAAGTGGATAACTGCCTCCACTCCATCAAGACAATCCGTCCAATCTGTGTTTGGTCCAATTTCACCTACGACAAACGAAACAATGCCGGGGGGCAAAGCTGAACGACTGTCCAATCTTCGTACAGCAGCAACTACGGTGTGACCTTCGTCAACGAGCGTGCTAACGGTTGACCTGCCGATGAAACCAGTTGCACCAGTTACAAGTATCTTCATATCGCTATCGATTGAGGCTCGTTATCATTTTGCTGTAGAGAGCATTGATTGCTTCAAGCGTATATTTTAGTTCCACTGCAGAGCGCGCTCTATTGCCCAGTTCTTCAAGCCTTGAAGGGTCTGACGCTGCTTCACGTAGTGCACGTTCAAGAGCCACAGGATCATTGGGAGCAACTAACCAGCCAATCTTCTCCTCCAAAACAACCAGTGCCAATTCTGAGTGCGGATCAGCTATGGCAACAATAGGGGTGCCTGAGGCCATCACATTGTACATTCTACTCGGTACAGAAACCCCAGCCATTCCCGGCACAAAAGATATTATCGATATGTCACACGCGTTCAGGAAATTCTGTTGGTCGCTGCGCGGTCGATTACCCAGGACAGTCACGTTTGAGAGGTCCTTTGCTTGATCCTCAACAAATTTCTTTTTGGCACCGGACCCAATGAACAAGAATTGGAAACGCGGATCATTCTGCAGCGATTTAGCCGCCGCCATAACGTATTCGAGCCCGTGAGTACGACCCATATTGCCGGCATATTGCATCACGAATTTGTCTTGAAGATTTAACTCATTGAGCAGAGAATTCGCCGCACGATCCCCTGGAATAATCTCGGTATGATCGGCCCAGTTGGGAATGATTACAATTCGGTCCCGCCTATTCCCGACCTTGTTGATTGCAAGCGCTTCCATATCGCGTCCCAAAACGATTACTCGCTCTGCTCGTCGATAGAGCCATCGATTGACTGAAGCCACGGTTCGACTCAAAAGTGAAGTTGGTGAAGTAAGTCCGGTGGCTGCCAGAACTTCTGGATACACATCATGGATCAACAACAAAAACCGTGCTCCCTTTAACATACATACCAAAGCAATGATAAACGGAAGCGGTGGAGGATTGGTAACCACCAAAACAATATCCCCCCTTTTAATCTTGACTATCGATTTTAGTAGTATCGAGAGGCTGATCGTAAGAGCATTAACAAGTCGGAGGGGAAGATTATCCTTCGGAAACGTTGTGCCCGAGCACCTCTCAATCTCTACGCCATTGCGCGATTCGTGTATCGGTGCTTTTACTCCGCGCCCGGAGTATGCAGGCTGACCACAGAGTACACGGACCCTTTGGTCGCGAGCTAGACCCTCAGCAATTTTCGTTAGCAAATATCCAGTGGAAGTCTCTTCAGGATAATAAATCTCTGAGACCACCCACAATTGTTGCTGCATGATTGAAAACTCCTATATTCCGCGTTGTATTTCAATGCTCTTCAGCACATAAAAAGCCACGCACGTTGTACACGCAAAAACTGCCGGTCAGATATAGTCCTGACCGGCAGAATTCATTTGCGACGACACAAAGCTACGCGATGATTCCAAACAAAACTCGTCGTTCGCCGGACTTGGTTAGCCCGCCTCTATGAATACCATTGTTGGCAAACAAGCCGATGTTGCCTTCTTCTGATGTAAAGAAGTACTCCGATTCGAGCAATGCCTTTGATTCCGGCGTGTTATCTAAAATGTCTGCACCAAATGTGCACTTACGACGAAAGTATTTTGGAAGTGACCAAAAGTCCTTGCGATTCTCACGCTTAAAATCACTCATACCCGCCCGATCCATCGCACGTCGGATGACACCATTCATCCCAACAGGACGGATTTTGTGTGTCCCGATGCAGTAACTAAAAGGACCATTCTCATGCGTGACTTCGTTCAAGTAGAAAACGCACTTGACCATATCGTACGAAGTATCAACATGCATGTAGTTTGTCTTCGGGTCAGGGATACCAACATCAGGGAATTTCCCATGGAAATACTTGTCTTGAGGGTCGTTAATCTGAATCAACAAGTGGGTTAATTTTGCGGGGCGACCAATATAGGCACTCGCAGCCGCCAGCATGCCATATTTTTCCAGATAGTCGTTT
>CAISOI010000302.1 GCA_903886985.1 uncultured Chthonomonas sp. | reverse complement strand
GAAGGTGCCACAACAGACACCTTCGCTTACAACAATGAGAGTTTCTGGGGACCGACGCTCATCTTTAACAAAGGTGAGACTGTAAACATAAACGTCAAGAATGACCTCGACGATCCGACGACCACGCACTGGCATGGCCTGCACATACCGGCGGTAATGGATGGTGGTCCACATCAATTAATATCTCCACATTCCACATGGAGCCCGTCATTCGAAGTAAAGAACAATGCAGGCACCTATTGGTATCATCCGCATGCCCACGAAACGACGCAAAAGCAATTAACGATGGGCGCTGGGGGATTAATCATTATCCGGGACGCCAACGAAGCCAAGTTGAAGCTCCCCAGAACTTACGGGGTGGACGACATTCCCCTTGCCCTGACCAGCAGACGGTTCTATAAGTCCCAGCAATTTAGCCACGAGGGCGATAACGATAAGTACGGCGATTATCTATTCGCAAATGGCACACTCGATCCGGAAGTTACCCTTCCATCCCAGTTTGTTCGGATGAGAATACTGAATGCAGAAATCGAGCGCGGCTATATCCTGGGATTTTCCGATAACCGAACCTATTACGTAATTGCCACAGACGGTGGACTTGTAGAAAAGCCAATTCCATTGAAAAGAATGAAGTTGATGGTGGGTGAGCGTGTCGAGATTTTGGTCGATTTGGGTTCTGACAAATTGGGATCGACCCTGGACCTTATGGCTTACAACTCAAATCAACCTTTTGGTTTCCCAGGTGGCGAACAGGGAACCAGCCGACCTAATGGTGGGTATCTGAACAATATCGATTTTAGAATACTGCACATCAATGTCGGCAAGGCGACGGAGAACCCCATTCAGACGTTGCCGGAGACTCTAACTCAGAACTCCTTTCCTTCGGACACAGCGGTTAGTAAACAACGTACACTTGCAATTACGGCAGATCGACCAGGGCAGCCGTTCTATTTCGACAATAAACCCTATGTCATGCACAAGGCAAATCACATTGTGAAATTGGGAGACACTGAGAAATGGACTATTACCAACAATAGGATATTTGGGCACTCGTTCCACATTCATGATGTCCAATTCAAAATTGTTTCGCGAAGCAATGGTCCGGTTGAAGAATATGAAAAGGGTTGGAAGGACACCGTCTATGTTCCGCGAGATCAGTCAGTAACCTTTATTGCGAAGTTCGAAGATTTTGATAGCGAAAAGAACCCGTATATGTTTCACTGTCACATGGCGAACCATGAGGATGGCGGACTGATGGGGGAGTTTCTTGTAGTGAAAGATCCTTCCAGCGTCTCAGTAGTTGCCTTTAGAGATCAATCCGAGCATCCCGTCACCGAAGAAATGATTCGAAAAGCAGATGGTGCCATCGGCGCATCTTTGCCGAATGTTGCAGTCGAAGATATTAATGGCAAGCAAGTTAATATCAAATCGCTGGAGGATCGCAATCCTGTGGTTCTCTTCTTTATCGAGTTGAATTGTCCATGTTCTCGGGATGCAACTGCCTACATCAACCGGATACAGGTTGCATATGGAAATAGTGTTCGGGTGATTGGTGTCATCAATGCAAAGCCCGATACCGCGAAGGCATGGGCGAAATCCACGGATTGCAAATTTCAATTGGTCTCTGACAATGAGTTGAAAATCATTAAGGAATACGGAGCGGCGGCAAGTGTGTACACGACAGTCCTAGAACCTGGTGGAGTAATTGCGAAGACCTATCCCGGCTATGGTTATGATATGCTGCAAGAGTTGAATAGTCGAATTGCCAATTTGGGAAAAATGCCAGTAAAGTCCATCGATTTTACTGGATCTCCAAAAGCGATGATTACTGGCTGTCCGTTTGTCGTTTCTAAATAGTTAAACCCTCTTACGGAACTAAGGCTTCAAACCTGAAGCCTCAATTTCGTTTTTTGGGCCGTAGGTCTCTGAGCCTTTCTGTTTATCCACCATATCACACCCACTTGCTAACCATTGACCATTCCGTCCTTCATTCCTAAATGAAGGAGAACCCAACGCGGTCGAAGTACTTATTTTGTTAACAATGATGCCAATTAGTTCTGGCACAATTTGAACAGATCTTCTTCTTCTAAGCCGGCAAGTTTCATGGCTTCTTTTAAACGAGAAAGTAGGAAAGTTATGTTAGGCAATCTTACGAAAACAATGATGTTTCTGGTGACCCTGACTGCAATATTGAGTCAAACGGCCCAATCCCGGGCTGGTTCCAATGTTAGATTTGTGTCTCCTGCAATAGTCCCCAAAGAATTGGCACAAGAGAATGTAATCGCAGAATGGTATTTCTATCACAAGGTGTCCCCAAGTGGTGTGGACCTAACCATATTTATGCACTTTGTAAAAAAGGGTGCCCTTTACCAAGTTAAGGGATTGGAAATTTACAATACCGGAGATCAACTTGTCAACACTTACAAGGGTTCTTACAGTCCCAGCAAAGGAACATTCAGCGGGTATTATACGCGTCACGGAGATTCAAAATCTCAAAGTCCAGCAAGTGGATATATTGGGGCTAATGGGCAGATATTTATTATTGATAACACACCTGAAAAGCTAGTTCCCGCAAAAATTGATAGCAACGGCAAACTTATACCGATAACCGATAACGGAATGTTGCCTACTGAAATCCCCTCAAGTTTTGAGATTGATAAGCCGTCACCTCCAAAACCAGGTACATCTAATCCGGATAAGACAGGTGGCTCCAGAGGTTCATTACCTTCTGGTAATTCACCCTTAGACACGAAGAATGTTTTGAATGTTGCTCCTCGCAAATCAGGACCGGTATGGGTTAGCGACGGTGGAGTAGCAGATCCCCAACATGTATCTAGCCCGCGGACGACATTAGCTTTGAATTCTATGAGAGTCAATTATGAGACTACAAGCTATGACAATAGTGGTCCATTGATTAAGTTTAACGGTACTTCCGATTTCGGCTCGCCTCCTGCGGAAATTAGAGTGGGTGACACGTTTACGCTCAAAATGAATGTGAATGTCACGGCGTCAAACCCTTGGCTTAGGACGGACCCTTCTTTTCAATGTTGGTATGAGTCGTATGGAATTGGTCAAGAATCTGATAATGGCGATGGCAAGGGGCTGCGCTCAGGGGTTTTGCGCGGCGGAGGAAGAATGGCCGCAACACCTGGTCAGCAATATCCAACCCCGGTCTTTAACAGTTGTACGTATCGATTCAAGATGGGACCATCCACTGCGAAAACCTTAGCGATAGTGCAAGAGTCTAATATGGGAAGAGTTGCGCTCTTTACCTATACACTTCAGCCTGGCACAACTGCGAATGCAAATCCTGCAATAGCTGGGAATGGTAAAGCCGAACTTCACGGTATTACAAACCCAAAGGGAGTGAGTTGGGTGTATCCAGATGGTTCTATTCATAAGTATGTCTATGGTGGGCTTACTACCCTTACAGCAGGGACAAAACTTGTTGTAGGTCCCGGGTCTGAGGTTGTCATTGAGGCACCGAATGGTGAATATGTGCACATTAAATCGAACTCCTCAGCGGCAATTGTGAATGGGAAGCTTGTTGTGAACAAGATCAAATAGATTGTGCCCAAGACGCATCGGACTTGGTTCATTCGGATGGATCACTAAATATTGCTTCAAGACTGCGAGATCAAGCACATATGCCGCTATTTAACTTTGGATCCGGAAAGCCCACCTCTACGCCCGAAGCAACATTCTGGAATTGGTTTCTCAAGAACGAAGATCGACTCTTTAACTTGGAGATCGATATGGAATCCACATTCGCCATGCTCTCGGAAGCGATGAACAAAGTTCACCCATACCTTACGTTTGAATTTGGCCCAAAGCGGGGCAACAAGCGTGAATTCATTATTAGTGCCGACGGCATGAGAGAGGCTCTACCTAAAGTTCAAAGCCTATGCGCGGCGGCTCCACAACTTCCGCGATGGGAAGTGATTGCCTTTCGCCGTCGACGAGAAGCGGGTGACATCACATTCAATGGCATCACAATAAGAGCCGAAGATGTAAGAGTTCTCGTGGAACCATGTGGACCGAAGGTCGGGGTCACGGTCTTTATCCCAGGTTTCGGTCAGGAATTGGAGGATCATTATACAAACATCGCATTCATATATTTGGATCACACTCTTGGTGAATTCGACGTGATCACAATGATTGGATCCGTCAACGTGTTCGGAACAACATCGGTGCCAAATGGTGCGGTCACTTTGCGCGAATTGCCAGAGACGGTCCACACATTTATGTCCACTACCAATCGATACAACTAACAGATGAGCAAACGAACCGTCAATTCAATGTGTCTGCAAAAGCTATTCTCGATAATCTCTCTGCTATTCTTGTTGGGGCTCATTCAATCATCCACTGACGCTCAGAAGCCGTGGTATGAGAGGTCGTTAGTCGGGATGGAAGTCGGCCCGACAGGAGCTCAGTTTGGCTACAGCGACCCGAATGACACCCGCTACGCTCGGCTATTTAATGGCGCCGAAATTGTACGCGAAGCGGTGAAAGCTAACTCGGAGTATCTGGTTCTATGGGTACGAGATGGGGATTTCGCATATTATAATTCCGAGACACTGCCCAAGCCACCCGGGTTTGAAAACCGCGATCCGTTGCGGGAGGCGGTAACCGCCGCTCGCAAATTCAAGCTACCGCTTCTTGCGTATTGTGTTGTTCAGCAGGCAGGCAACTACCTGAAGGCGCACCCAGAGTTCGAGATGCGCGGAATGGATGGCAAGCCGCTAGGCAGGTTCTGTTTCAACTCCGGCTACCTCGGGGCGATGAAGAAGATTCTGAAGGAGCAGCTCGATTACGGCATTGATGGCTTTCACATCGACATGGTGGATCAGGGTTTTGGTCCTCCCTATGGTTGTTTTTGTGATACTTGCCAGCGGCTTTTTTCTGAACGATATGGGCACCCGATGCCACGATCTGTTTCGTGGGACTCGAATTGGGATGATTTCTTGAGCTTCCGATATAAGACCAGTATGAATTTCGAGCGGGAACTCTACAAATACGTCAAAGCAGTTAATCCAAAAGCTACGGTAGATTTCAACTATCACGGCAACCCTCCGTTCTCGTTTGAAGTAGGTCAATTGCCGGTCATGCATGCAGCAAATGCGGACTTCAACACGGGCGAAACGGGGCAATGGGGATTTAGCGCTCTCGGTGTTGCGCTGAATGCCGAATTTTATCGGGCCGCTACACCCGGAAAACCTTATCAAGTTGCCATGCAGCGTGGAGTACGAATGTATCACGATCAGACCACGCGCCCGTTAAACGATATCCGGTGGGAGCTCTTTACACTGCTGGCACATGGCGCATTTGTGACAATGGTGGATAAGACTGGATTCGATGGCAAGCGCGACGCCATGGCTTACAAACGGATTGGGAAGGCATTCCAAGAGGCGAAAGCAAAACGAACCGAATTTGGGCAAACGCCACTTAATAGAGTCGGGATTTATTTCAGCTCCCGCTCTCGAGACTGGATGGGCAAAGAAAACTCGGGTCAGTATTTCCAGAGTTTTGAGGGAGCTCAGAAGACCTGTGCTTACGAGCATCTACCTTACGGCATTATTTTGGATGAATCTATCTCATTAAAGGCGCTAATGAAATACCCCGTCGTCTTGCTGCCTAATGTAGGCATTCTCTCAAAAAATGAAGTAAGTCTGTTTACGGATTATGTGAATCACGGTGGAAATTTAGTAATTACCGGACAGTCCGGAATGTTCAATGAAATTGGAAAGCCATTAGAGCGTTCGATGCTAGAGGACCTTGTGGGTACTATTGTTAGTCGTCGACTGGATTCAACGGACAATTGGATGCAATTTGTGAAATTGAAGAAGGGTGATTTCTCCCAAACAGCAATTCCAAGTGTTCAAGGGAACATTCCATACAACTGGCCGTTTCTCGTGAAGGGACCAGCTGTCGAATACTATCTCCTGCGAGCTCTTTGGTCGCAGCTGTTGATACCGAGCCGAACAACGCGACAACTTAAGGGACTGGAAGGCACAGATTGGCCGATGAGCGCCGATCAATCTGTCGGACCCGCGATACTGGTGAACACGCTAAAGAAGGGCCGAGTAGTTACCTTCGCAGGATCGCCGGATTACGCAGTCGCTTCGGATCACCATGTAACGGAAGTGCGCAAACTCTTCGCCAATGTACTCAGGTATCTAAGTTCGGACTTTCCTGTAAGCATTGAGGCACCAGCAAATGTCGAAGCAGTGGTGACCGACGATACCACAACCAGAACGCTTCGCATCCATTTTGTCGCTTACAATGCTCTGCCACAGTCCACCCCGGCGACCAACCGACCGTACATATTGCCGGGATTGTCGGAGGATGCGCCCATCTTTCGGGTAAAGATCTATTCAAAGAAGACCCTGAAAGGTGCGAGCGCATGGAGCAAATCAACGGTTCTCAATTGGTCAAAGACGTCCGCACAAGCCACGATAAACGACATTCACGAAGTGATAAGGCTGAAATACTGATCCATTAGATTTGCATTACACTTTAATATGTATGACCATGGTCGGCAACAAGCTAAGGTCTATCGTAGGCGTCGTTTTTGAATCACTTAACAATCAGCCAATCAAACCGCACTCACGCGCAAAACTACGGTAAAATAAAAATCAGCCATTCATGGAGGATCCTATGATAATAGTTGAAGACAGGGTCGTACACCTTTCGAAAGATCGTGCAGAGAAATTGGATGCGCTCGTTACAGAAACGGGTGATTCTCAGGATGCTGTGATCGAGAAGGCACTGGACCTGTTATATACACTCAGTGGATCTGACGATAGACGGATTTGGGCTGCAATGAGCCAACCTTCCCTAGCGCAAGTTTGGGATAATGCAGACGATGCCGTCTATGATGATTGGAAGAAGTTGTATGACGTTCCGTAGAGGTGACATTGTCCTGGTCACATTTCCTTACACCGATCTATCGACTACAAAGGCTCGCCCCGCAGTTGTTGTAAGTGACGAGATTTACCATTCCGCGCAACCCGATGTGATCCTTGCTTCACTAACAACAAATCTAAATGTTAGAGATTCGATGGACTATTTGCTTCAGGACTGGAGGGAAAGCGGTCTGAGGTTTCCAACAGCCTTTAAGCCAGTAGTTGTAACATTACAGCCAACTCTAATTGTCTACACAATCGGCAAAATGACCGATAGAGACATGACAGAGGTATCTAACCGGCTTCGGGTTTCGATGGCCTTGTAGGGCCCT
>CAISOI010000301.1 GCA_903886985.1 uncultured Chthonomonas sp. | reverse complement strand
GGATCTGCACAAAACGTTTGTGATGCAGCATAGACAGGCAGGAACACTTAAGCGCGCCATGCTTAACGCCTTTCAACGGAACCCGCGAGAGTTTCGTGAGGTATTGAAGGGTCTCAACTTGACAGTGCCTGTTGGTCAGACTCTAGCTCTAATAGGGCGAAATGGTTCCGGGAAGTCGACATTATTATCGCTCGTCTGCAGGGTTTATAGACCAACCAAAGGCATAGTGAGACTCAATGGCAAGTTGGCTCCTCTTTTGGAACTCGGTGCGGGATTTCACAACGATCTCACAGGATTGGAAAACATCGAACTCTACGGTGCCATTCTTGGTATGTCTCGAAAACACCTCGAGGAGAACTTGGAAAAGATCATCGAGTTCGCGTTTGACTCGCCTGATCTTGCAGAGAAGATAGATACGCCAATGCGCAACTATTCAGATGGTATGAAAATGCGATTGGGATTTTCCATTGCACTTCACACCTATCCCGAAGTGCTAATTGTTGATGAAGTACTTGCCGTGGGAGATGAGGCATTTCAGCAGAAGTGTTTTCGAACCATCGAGACACTTCAACAAGAGGGCAAAACCATTATCTTTGTGTCGCACGATATGAACGTCATTCGTCAGGTTGCTACTCGGGTTGTCTGGCTACATCACGGCGAAATTCGAATGGACGGAACAGTGGATGAAGTCCTTCCTGAGTATATGAAAGCTTCTGTAACACCTGATTTCACCTGAGCGGCTAACTAATTCTTCAGTCGTTCAAACACACTATATGCATTGCGAGTTGTCGCTTCAGCAATCTCCAAAATCGACTGTTCGCGCAACACCGCTAGTCGTTCTGCGACGATCTTTGTATAGGCAGGTTCGTTTCTTTTTCCTCGATACGGTGTGGGAGCCATATACGGGGAATCGGTCTCGAGCAAAATTCGGTCCATCGGTACCTGTTTCGCTGCGGACTGAATCTCATCTGTTTTCTTGAAAGTTATAAGACCCCCAAATCCAATATGAAGTCCTAACTCGATGGATCTCAATGCCTCGTCGGTGTTTCCCGCCCAGCAGTGCATCACTCCCCCGTTTTTAGGCGTCAAATTCGCCACCACCGAAAGAGTATCGGTATATGCCTCGCGGCAATGCACGATAATGGGCAGTTTCAGGCTGTTAGCTAGTTCAATCTGCGCTTCAAATGCCTGAAATTGATCCTCTATTGATGCGAAGTCGTAGTGATAGTCCAATCCAATCTCGCCGATCGCAACTACATTCGCATTAGTCGCCAACTCCTCAAGTTCCGCTAGATGGTCATTTCGGAAATTGCATGCCTCATGTGGGTGGATTCCAACCGAAGCATAAAGTGCGGGGTATGCAGATGCCAATCGTACAGCTTCTCTACTTGATTCCATATCGAAGCCAACCACAATCATCTTACTTACCTGTGCGTCGTTAGCACGCGTCATCAGTTCTTCAATATCCGACGATAACTGTTCGTGATTGAAGTGGCAATGAGTATCAATTAAACTATAAGTAGCTGAGATCATATAGAAGTTAATTGTACGGGACTTGAAGCGGACACCCTAAGTTGGTTTCGCAAATTGATCCTCCAGTCCGCTCCAAAGTTGTCCGGACAGCGCCCGAAAGTTCCGGAACTCATGCTCACGGATTTCGCGGTTACCGTACCAACTCCTGTCAAAATCCAAGGTGATGGCACGGAAGAGAGGCTTAGGACCAGCTACAGCAAGATTTCGTATATATTCCCCGTTTGTAGTCGAAGAATCGAACTTAATATAGCCTTTTACATCCAGACGATGAAGATTGGCAAGATAGACTGCTCGGTAAGCCAATCGGAACTCTCCTTTGCCTGCAAGCTCATCTGCTAACCTCATCAGCTCATCTGGATCAGAAATTTGTTCAAGAAGTTCATGCGTTGTCAATATAGATAGACCTAGTTGGGATCGGCTTAGCTTAGCTCTGCGCCCGGCCAGCACTTTAATTGCCAACCACACCATGCCCGTTGCCAAGGCCGCCAACAAGGTCCAATAGAATAAGAGCCCGAATATACCGCCGCCCCCTACTCCTCCGACATTGACGCGGAAGAGTTTTCCGAGCCACCGAAAAAATGTGCTGACCTTATCACCGACCCATCGCCACGCTTTTGCAATTGGGTCAAGTTGCGGTTCACGGGTATCAAATTCAGAACTGCTCAAAATCTTATCTAAGTTGCTGTGGACCACGGCGGCGCGGTTAGTTTGTGCCCGCACTTCTTTTGGACTGGTTGCCACCCCGAAGACCAACATGCTCATAACCATACATAATAAAAGTCTCTTTATCATGTTTCGCTGACTCTGAGTTGCGTTGTCTGTTCGCTCTGTATTTGCAGTTCTTGATAGACATCAAACCCTTCAGTACGACATCGCCGTTCAAAATAGAATATCGTCAACAGCACCATTGTGAACGGTTGTATTAGCAATCCAATGATTGCATCCAGACCAGCAATGGTTGCACTTTGAACTGCTTCAGGTATGTGAATCAACGTTAGTAGTGGCTGGAGCACCAGTTGGACCGGAAGTAAAAGAGCAGACTCTAATGCCTGTATGATAAAGAAACATATGATCAATATCCAGGCACTTTGAAAGAAATGACGTTTTACTAACTTACCGTTCCGCTGCACAGCGGCACCAAATGACTGCCCCTCTAACACGACAATCTGTACCAGAAAAAGTCCAAGGTACGCCGACGATGCAATAGCAACCACGAAGAACACGATTACCGTAATCACAGCCATCGTCATTGCCAGCGGACTGGAACTGGAGCCAGCTGCAGAAGTAAATCCCGCTACCATTAGAGATATTACAATTAATGCAACTACCATCACGATGCCAGCAATAACACTTGTGGCAAGACCCACAAATATCAAAGTTCCAATAAGCGCACCGACACGTTTCCATGCCAGCCGAAGTGATTGCTTTACGGTGATGGTCTTGTTGAACAGGCGTTCGGCAGTAGCGGCCGTGACCGCTCCCAGTTGAATGGGCATTATGAATATGCTCACAAGCCCGAGCAAACCTATCAAGGCCATTCCTGCAGTGAAGTCATCCGGCGTCGGGGTTTTGGTATTGTTGCCGAAGTTATTGAAGTTTGACGAGAGGAGTAGATAGT
>CAISOI010000300.1 GCA_903886985.1 uncultured Chthonomonas sp. | reverse complement strand
CCTGTTATGAATCGTTATGTAATCATTTCATGATGAAATGTTGCTACTCGGGAGAATGAAGGATGGCAATTAAACGCATACTTTGCCAGAACTGTTCCAGTTATGATAAAACCGAACAGAAATGTAACCTTGGCAAAACGAACCCTCGCAAAAAGCACGAAACATTCACTTTAGTAGAATTGCTGGGGGTGCAGTCCCTCTGTATGCATAATCCCTGGCGCGAGGAGTTACTTTTGAGGATGTATAGGCATCCAAAATCAGTGGGATATATGACTACTATAACCTCTGCAATCAAAGATGCACGCGTCGATCTCGAATGGATCGACAACGGCTAACAACATCTTCGATTTTGAAAAACAACCTGTGCCAAACGGCACCTATGTGAAAGGACGCAAATAATGGCAAACAGCACAGCTGTAATAGAGACTTCCAAAGGAACAATAGAGTTAGAAATCGATGAAGAATGGGCACCGGGTACGGCTGCAAACTTCATTGAACTTGTTAACAAAGGTTTCTACAACGGCTTGAAATTCCACCGATATGAACCAGGTTTTGTCATTCAGGGTGGTGACCCATTGGGCAATGGTACAGGTGGCAGTGGCAAACAGATCAAGTTGGAGTTAACTGGAAAACATAAGCATGATGTAGCCGGTACTCTTGCTATGGCACGCTCGTCGGATCCGCACAGCGCATCTTGCCAATTCTACATTACTCTCGCACCAGCAACTTTTCTGGATGGGAATTATGCAACGTTCGGCAAAGTGACCAGTGGGTTAGATGTTGTTTTGGCGTTGCGCGCCGGGGATGTAATGACGACTGTCAGCATTAAGCACGCCGAGTAGTTGTCTTCTATTCCAGTCAAGTCGTGGACCTCCATGTTTCGATTGAATTCGAAACTTGGAGGTCCCATTTCTTTCATGGCTCAAATAATCTGGATACTAATAGCTTCCCCGAGCTCCGATGCAATGGCCTTAAGCTTTTGAATACCCATTTCACTTAAAGGAGTTGAGGGGATGCGGCTGCCACCAAAATCAAACCCTAACTCTGATGCGATGAACTTTATTGCGACGATGCCACCATTCTGCTTGATCGCGGCTCGAATTTCGTCAATCTTATATTGCTGAGATTCGTCACCATCCCAAACTTGTCGGACAAGTTTCGGAGCAATATTTGCTACTGCAGAAATAAACCCTTTCGCCCCCAGTTTACGCGCGCCAGTGACGAATGCGTCACTCGCAGCTTCCACTTGAATCCGGCTTCCAAATTGCTCGACTAGCCCCGCCATCTGCTCAGGCTTTCCTGTAGAGTCCTTAACGCCGGCAATTATTCCGTCTCCGACCAGTCGTTCAACGCAGTTATATGAAACAGCATTGGACGCATAGCTGGGAATATTGTATGCAAAGATTGGGAGAGATGTGTTCGCGTGCACCCGACAGTACCAATCATAGATCACGTCATCACTTGCAGGATAATAAATCGGAGGTGGCAAAA
This sequence comes from uncultured Chthonomonas sp., assembly GCA_903886985.1. GTDB lineage: Bacteria > Armatimonadota > Chthonomonadetes > Chthonomonadales > CAJBBX01 > CAISOI01. The sequence continues at coordinate 12,742 of CAISOI010000300.1, read as the reverse complement.
ACACTGCATCCGCCCCAGCGCCCTCAGCCGATTGCGCCAACCGACACACTTCGGCTGATCTCAATGCCCAAATACCTGCAATAACCGGCAACTGATGGTTGGCCGCGACAACTGTTCGCTCGATAAGTTTAACCTTCTCGGATTCCGTAAGGTAGAGCATCTCTCCAGTCGTTCCAACCGGACACAATCCCTGCACACCTTGGGCAATAAGGAATGCAATATGGGCATCCACAACATCCAGATTAAGGCATTCCGCACCGTCAAACGGCGTAATTGTCGCCGCCATAAGGCCGCCAAATTGTGTCACAGGAAGACTTAGGGACATGCGTCTATTTCGCCTCGTAGTTCAAATCTGACCACAACCACTTCTCGATGTCCGACACCCCCAATCCCTTTCGAGCTGCGTAATCCTGAACCTGATCCTTTTGGATTTTGCCAACAGGGAAGTATCGGCTCTCTGGGTGAGAAAAATAGAGTCCGCTTACGGAACTCCCCGGATACATTGCATAAGATTCGGTCAGGAAGATCCCTGTACGCGGAGTCACTTCCATTAAATCAAACAGAGCGGGTTTTTCGGTGTGGTCCGGGCAGGCTGGATAACCTGCTGCCGGTCGAATTCCACGATACTTTTCCCGAATGTAGTCATTGACACTGAGCTGCTCGTTAACGCCATACCCCCACGCGTCTCGGGCTATTTTATGGAGCCGCTCTGCAAATGCCTCAACTAACCGGTCCGTCAACGCCTCCAGCAATATTGCTGAATAGTCATCATGTTCCAACCGGTAAGCTGCTGAGCGCTCTTTCATTCCGTGACCTGTGGTAACTGCAAATCCACCAATGTAATCGGCGCGACCGCTCTCTTTGGGCGCCACAAAATCCGCCAAACAATAATTGGTCGTATCTTCTCCTTTATCCATCTGCTGACGTAGGAAATGAAACGTGTTTACTATAGACGTTCGGGACTCGTCGGAATAGACTTTGACATCGTCGCCTACGGAATTTGCTGGCCAGAAAGCCATCACTCCCTTCGCATTGAGCCACTTCTCTTGCACAATTCGCTTAAGCATGGCTTGTGCGTCTTTGAACAGGGATGTTGCTTCCTGCCCGACGACGGCATCCTCAAGAATATCTGGATACCGACCCCGAAGTTCCCATGTATGAAAGAATGGTGACCAGTCGATATAATCCACAAGTTCTGCTACTGGGAATGAGACGTACTCACGCACTCCTAAGAAGTCTGGCTTCGCAATATCAATATTATTCCAGTCCGTCGCCGCCTTACGGGATCTGGCAATCTCCAGATTCACCATCTCACGTTCTCTATTCCTGGCAGCGTACTTTTCGCGAGCTTCTTCCTGATCGCAAATATTTTGCTCAACAAAAGCTACTTTTGAATCAGGTCCCATCAAGCTCTGCACAACACCGACAGCGCGACTAGCATCTAGCACGTGAATGACGGGATGTTTATAATTTGGAGCAATCTTTATAGCGGTATGCGCCTTACTGGTCGTCGCCCCACCTATCAATAGCGGTACCGTGAATTGAAGTCTATCCATTTCGCGCGCAACGTGTGACATTTCGTCTAGCGAGGGAGTAATCAACCCTGACAGCCCGATAATGTCGGCATTAATCTCTTTTGCTTTTGAAAGTATCTTGTCCGCCGAAACCATCACACCCATATCTGTGACGTTGAAATTATTGCAACCGAGCACAACCCCCACGATATTCTTACCAATATCATGAACATCGCCTTTAACCGTCGCAAGCAAAATATGTCCCTTTGAAGACGTATCCCCGGATGCAAGCTTCTCAGCATCCATGTATGGCAGAAGTACTGCAACTGCTCGCTTCATTACTCTTGCCGATTTAACCACCTGGGGCAAGAACATTTTTCCTGATCCGAAGAGGTCCCCCACCACATTCATGCCGTCCATGAGAGGTCCTTCAATCACATGCAGTGGTTTAGGATATTTCTGTCGCGCCTCTTCCGTGTCTGCCTCTATGAAGTCCGTTATCCCCTTCACCAGAGCATAACTTAGTCTCTCTTCAACGGAGCCCTGTCGCCATTCCGCTATTTGCGCTTCTGATTTGACCTGTCCTTTTACGGTGTCGGCAAAAGTCAATAATCTCTCAGTGGCATCCGATCGTCGGTTAAGCAGAACATCTTCCACGAGTTCCAAGAGATCACTCGGAATTTGTTCATATACTGCAAGTTGACCTGCATTGACAATTCCCATATCCAATCCAGCTCGAATTGCATGGTAGAGAAACGCTGAATGCATTGCTTCACGCACAACATTATTTCCGCGGAAGCTAAAGGATATATTGCTCACGCCTCCAGAAACTTTTGCACCCGGAAGATTCTGCTTTATCCAGCGAGTTGCTTCAATGAAATCTACTGCATAGTTGTTGTGCTCATCAATCCCCGTCGCAACGGTAAGTATGTTTGGATCAAAGATAATATCTTCAGGTGGGAAACCGACTCCAATTAAAAGGTTATAAGCTCGCTGACAAATCTCTGTACGGCGTTCGAAGTTGTCCGCTTGTCCACTTTCATCAAACGCCATCACAATGACAGCAGCACCATATCGGCGGACGAGACCTGCATGCTTTAGGAAGGCCCCTTCCCCCTCTTTTAGACTAATGGAGTTGACAATTCCCTTACCAGGAAGTCGCTTCAACCCTTCTTCAAGAATCGACCACTTAGAGCTGTCGAGCATAATCGGGACACGGTTTATTCCCGGTTCACCTTGAATCAAGTTCAGAAAAGTGACCATCGCTTGCTCGGACTCGAGAAGACCCTCGTCCATGTTGATATCAATTATCTGCGCACCATTATCGACTTGTTGCTGAGCAACGGTCAGTGCTGCTTCGAAATCCCCAGAGAGAATCAATTTAGCGAACTTTGGCGATCCAGTCACATTCGTGCGTTCGCCAATATTGACGAAATTGGTTTCTGGTCTTATGGTCAGCGGTTGCGTGCCTGACAATCGCGTCAATTTTGCTACTGCTTTCGGTATACGCGGAGCAAAACCACTTACCATATTTGAGATAGCCTGAATGTGATCAGGCGTTGTCCCACAACATCCACCTACAATATTCAACCAGCCATTTTCTGCCCATTCACCCAACATGGGCCCCATGTCCGCTGGCGATAAATCAAAACCGGTTTCAGAAAGTGGATTAGGAAGCCCGGCATTGGGGTATGCAGAGACATAAATCGGGGCCAGTCCAGAAAGTTCCTCGATGAAGGGTCTCATTAAGTCGGGTCCAAGAGCACAGTTTAAGCCTACAGAGAGTAGCGGCGCATGTGAGATCGAGTTCCACATTGCTTCCAAATTTTGGCCGGAAAGGTTTCCTCCTGCTAAGTCAGTGATTGTGAGCGAAGCCATGACGGGAACAACGCGTCCACCTTCTGCGAACAAAGTTTGTATCGCAAACAAGGCTGCTTTAAGGTTCAACGTGTCGAAGGTTGTCTCGCAAAGGAGAAGGTCTACACCGCCGTCCAGTAATCCCTGCGCCTCTTCTTTGTATGCGGCAGCCAACTCGTCAAAAGTCACATTCCTATATGCCGGGCGATTAACATCAACAACGACACTTGCGCTGCGCGTTGCCGGACCCAGCGCACCTGCAACAAACCTCGGTTTTAACGGATTCTTAGCCGTGAATTGATCAGCACATGCTCTTGCAAGTTTGGCTGCCTCGAAATTCAGTTCGTAACAGATGGCTTCGAGCCCAAAATCAGATTGACTGACTGACTGCCCGTTATAGGTGTTGGTCTCAATGATGTCTGCACCTGCCTCAAGGTATTCGTTATGAATAGCTGAGATAATGTCTGGTCGAACCAACGTTAACGTCTCGTTGTTGTTCTTAAGATCTACGGGATGATTGGAAAACCTTTCGCCACGATAGTCTGATTCAGTCAGTTTCCATCGTTGAATCATGGTTCCCATTGCTCCATCGAGCACGAGAATACGTTGGCGAAGTTGATCGATAATAGGGTGATTTACTGACAATTGTATCGTTTCCGGTTCCATATAATGATCATATTGTAACATACAGGGTAAACCCAATATGTTATGTCGGAGCATGACTAAACTGAGTTACGCCTGACTGATTTGACCCTGATCGACAAAGGCGGTACACTATCAGTCCAATTTCACTCTGGAGAAAGACTTTCGATGAAGTACACTGCGCCACCCTATATGCATGATGTTCTGCCGGTCGAGCCAATCAAGGCAACCTGGCAGCATGCACCCAGATGGCGTGCCGTCGAGAGTGTTTTCCGTAATATTTGCAGAGAATATGGTTTCCGAGAAATCCGTACCCCTGTGATGGAAGCAACAGAGCTGTTCACCCGATCAGTGGGAGAAGGCACCGATATCGTATCAAAAGAGATGTTCACGTTTACCGACAAGGGCGGTCGCAGCATGACGCTTCGTCCCGAAGGAACTGCGCCAGCATTACGCTCTTATATCGAGAACAGCCTTTGGACAGATAATCCCCTCCAGAAACTGTACTATATTGCGACTATCTATCGGTATGAACGTGGACACCGCGGAAGATATCGTGAACACCAACAGACCGGGGTTGAAGCACTTGGCTCAAGCGATCCCGCTATTGACGCGGAGATAATCTCTCTCGCAATAGAATTCTACAACCGGCTTGGAATTTCAGAGACCGAATTGCGGCTAAACTCTGTCGGTTGCCCGGAATGCAGACCTGCATACCGTGAAGCACTGTTGGCCTTTGCGGAACCTTTGCTAGACCAGATGAGTGAGGACAACCAGACACGGTTCCGGATTAACCCGCTCAGAATGCTCGACAGTAAAGATCCTCGCGACAAATCATTGCTCGCTAATGCACCGTCCATTGCTGAACATCTCTGTCCAGACTGTGAAAGTCACTTTACGTCACTACAAACCTACCTTAATGCATTGGATGTTAAGTTCACATTAGACTCCAATTTGGTTCGCGGTTTTGACTACTACACAAAAACTGCGTTCGAAATTGTTAGCCCACAACTGGGTGCTGAGAATGTTATAGGTGGCGGCGGTCGATATGACGGTCTCATTAAAGAGTTGGGCGGACCAGCTACTCCAGGTATTGGATTTGGAATTGGTACTGAACGATGCCTATTAGTTCTGGAACAACTTGGAATTACACTGCCGGTAGCGTCCGAGTCTCCTACTGCATTTATTGTAGTTCTTGGCGAAAAAGCAAAACCCGTTGCAGTGAAATTGCTTAACGGCTTGCGCAAAGCGGGCATTTCAAGCGATATAGACTATGTCGGCAAAAGCCTCAAGGCTCAGATGCGACAGGCGGATCGAGCAGGTGCCCGTTTTGCATGCCTTCTCGGCGACAATGAATTAGAAAAGAACGAAATCGCCGTTAAACCGATGAATGGTGAAGGCGATCAAAAAATGGTCCCACTAGACACTCTGGTGGAGTATTTGCGAAGTCAGGACGGAATATGAAACGACCCATGGCGACACATCGCCTGAAAGATAAACTACGACAAGCGCGCCCGAAGCCGAAAGAAGTTGAGGAAAAACCAAAAGAAGATCAATTTCGAGTCCTCTTGTGCATTCACCGACCTAAATATCGTTCGCGTGTAGAGCGAGCCGTGGCGGCGGTCGATTGGAATCTACGTAGTCTCACCATAAAAGAAGATCCTATCGGACTAATCAATCAGAAGAGACCCGATATTTTCATCATTACAATCGATTCAACCAAGAACAAGAATGTCGGCTTCTTGAAAGCGTGCCAAAAATGGCGCTCGCAAGGAATGCGAGTCATATGCATACTTGAGAGTGAGGCGGACAATGAAGTTGCTGAAGGTCTTTGCGACTCAACTTTGGAGTCACCTTGGAAAAGCGTGCACGTAAGAGATATAGTCTCGGACATCTATCGCAAGAAACGTGGAAAAGAGCCCGTTTACAGCACGGAGATCCAACATTTGGATGACGATAACACTGCAGAAGAATTGGAATAGGACTCGGAGGATTTAAACGTTTTGGAACCCTGGCAACGAACAGTTACATGCGGCAAGCTGCGCTCAGAACATATTGGAACGACTGTCACTCTAAATGGGTGGGCAAATAGCGTGAGAAATCATGGTGGCGTTGTCTTTATCGATATGAGAGATCGTACTGGTCTTGTTCAAGTTCGAACAGACTCCGCTTCTTCCGATGCACTTGTTGAGATTGCAGCATCGGTTCGCCCTGAGTTCGTGATCTCCGTAACGGGAAATGTAATTCCGCGTGCAGAAGGCATGGAAAATCCAAAAATGGAGACGGGTGCCGTCGAAGTCAATATCTCAAATATTGAGATATTGAATACTTGTCACCAACCGCTTCCGTTCCAGGTTAGCGACGAATCCGCAATGAGCCAGGTTAATGAAGAACTTCGGCTAAAGTACCGGTATATGGACCTTCGCCGACCAGCCATGTACGAAAAACTACGGCTGCGGCATGAGATTATTCGTAAAATGCGCGAGTACATGTACGGGCAAAACTTTTTGGAGATCGAAACACCGATCTTGACAAAGAGCACTCCAGAAGGTGCTCGTGACTATCTTGTTCCTTACCGCCTTGAGCCAGGGCTATTCTATGCCCTGCCCCAGGCCCCCCAACAATTCAAGCAGCTATTAATGGTCAGCGGTGTTGAACGGTATTTCCAAGTCGCCAAGTGTTTCCGTGATGAATCGCAACGCGCAGACCGACAACCGGAATTCACTCAGTTGGATATCGAGATGAGCTTCGTAACCCAGGAAGATATTCTCACACTTGTCGAAGCAATGACCATCTTCGTCGTTGAAAGCTGTTCAGACAAGAAAGTCATCCAGCCCTTCCCGCGACTGACATATGACGAAGCGATCCGACGATTTGGATCTGACAAACCGGACCTCCGATACGGTCTTGAGTTGGTTGATTTGGGATCTGTATTTGCAGAAACTGAATTCACGGTATTCAAAACGATAATATCGACTGGTGGGCAGGTCAAAGCAATTCGCTTCCCCACAGGGTCCTCTTTGAGCCGAAAAGAAATAGGCGAAATTGAGTCCATTGCAAAAGAGATGGGCGCAAAGGGAATGGCGTATTTCATTGTCGAAGCGCTGGGCTCAGGTGATCCTACTGTCCAAAGTTACCCATCGGGCAGTTTGCAGGTCAGGTCACCGATTGCCAAATTCTTAGCGGAGGCTGAAATTGCATCCGTTTTGTCTGAAACGGAAGCCGCTGCAGGCGACTTGGTTCTCTTTATTGCGGACAAGCCGTCTATCGTTGCCAAATCACTCGACCGAATTCGCCGCGCAATTGCAGATCGCCTAGGTTTGGCTGACAAGGATTCTATGGCGTTCACGTGGATCACAGACTTCCCAGTGTTTGAGTGGGACGAAGAGAACAATCGATGGACTTACGCCCACAATCCGTTCTCAATGCCAAAAGAGGGGCACATGGAATGGATTGAATCCGACCCAGAAGCGATGCGAGCATATTGCTATGACATTGCCTGCAATGGTGTGGAGTGGGCATCTGGATCAGTTCGAATTCACAAGCCTGAAATTCAAAAGGCAATTCTGCTAAAACTGGGATTGTCGGACAAGAAGATCGAGGACCAATTTGGGCACATGCTAGAGGCATTTACGCTGGGAGCCCCACCCCACGGTGGAATCGCGCCCGGTGTCGATCGGCTCGTCATGTTCCTAACAGAAGACGACAATATCAGAGAAGTAATTGCATTCCCGAAAATGGGTGGAGGTTTCGACCCTCTCATGCAAGCGCCGTCCCCCGTAGATGATGCACAACTTAATGAATTAAGTTTAAAGGTCATCTATCCAGAAAAGAAAGCGTAATGAAAAAGGCGGTCGCATTATTGCGACCGCCTTTTGACTATTACGCGTGAAGTCTGACCTTCACCGCTTCAAACTGCTGTCGTATCTCCGCCGGTAACCGATCCCCAATGTGATTTAAATGTTGCTCAACTTCAGGCAATTCCGCAATCCACTCTGCAGGATCGACTTTCAATAGTTCCTCAAGTATCTCATTAGGAAGATCCAATCCCTCCATATGGAGCGTTTCGGCAGTGGGGACAAACCCAACAGCTGTTCTTTGTGCTTCGACCTGTCCACGCATGCGTGCCAACATCCAAATAAGTATTCGTACATTTTCACCATAACCTGGCCACAGATATTTTCCGTCGTCACCAGTCCTGAACCAATTCACGAAAAACAACTTTGGCGGCTGAGATATTCGTTGGCCCATGTTCAACCAATGACCAAAATAGTCGCCCATGTTGTATCCACAAAACGGCAACATAGCCATTGGATCGAACCTCAAAACGTCCGACTTTCCTTCGGCTGCAGCGGTTGTTCGCGATGCCATGGTCGCACCTAAGTAGGTTCCATGTTCCCAATTAAATGCTTCCGAAACGAGAGGAACGGTTTTGTTGCGACGTCCACCAAAGATAATCCCAGAAATAGGAACCCCGCACTTATCCTCCCAATGGGGAGAAATCGATGGGCACTGGGTTGCAGGGGCAGTGAACCGCGAGTTGGGATGTGCCGCAGGCGCGGAGCCATCCCAGGGATGATTACCGAGCCAATCAGTCAAAACTCCGTGTTCTTCGTCCTTTCCTTCCCACCAAGGAATGCCGTCGTCGCAAAGAGCAACATTCGTATAGATGGAATTAGAATGGGAAGCAATCAGCGCATTAGGATTAGTGTGAACACTGGTTCCGGGAACCACTCCGAAGAATCCTGCTTCTGGATTAATCGCCCATAACCGTCCGTCCTCACCTATCTCCATCCATGCAATATCGTCACCAACGGTTCGAACTTTGTATCCCTGATCCTCAAGAGGACTAATAAGCATTGCAAGATTTGTCTTACCACAAGCGCTCGGGAAAGCGGCTGCAAAATAAGTCAGTTCACCCGTCGGGTCTTCCAACTCGAGAATGAGCATGTGCTCTGCCATCCACCCCTCATCCTTCGCCATCGTACTGGCAATTCTGAGTGCAAGGCATTTCTTCCCAAGCAGCGCATTTCCGCCATACCCGGAACCATAGCTCCAAATGAGCCGCTCCTCAGGAAAGTGGAGGATATACCGTCTATCAGGATTACAATCTCCTGTTGAATGAAGTCCGGGGACAAAATCTCCGTCTTCCCCAAGCTGATCCAATGCGGTTTGACCCATACGAGTCATGATTCTCATGCTGGCAACAACATAGGGACTGTCAGTAATCTCTACCCCCACCTTACTGATGGGCGATCCCACAGGTCCCATGACGTATGGAACCACATACATTGTGCGTCCCTGCATACAACCTTCAAAAAGAGGTCGGACTTTCGCCTTCGCCGCTTCTGGAGCCATCCAATTGTTTGTAGGACCAGCATCGATTTCATTCGTCGTACAAATAAATGTACATTTTTCAACGCGTGCAACATCGTTCGGATTACTTCTATGTAGATAACAGTTAGGATATTCGTCTTGGTTAAGTGGGACCAAATCACCACCGTCCAGCATAGTCGATACTAGTGACTTATATTCTGTCTCTGACCCATCGCACCAGAAAATGCGATCAGGCTTCATAAGCGCGGCGGATTCCTCGACCCACTGCGCCAACTTTTGATTCAATGCTTCACTCCTTAGGACCGACTTCATTGTCGATCTCCACAGTCGCTGCTAACCGTATTTCTTGATTATAGCGAGGTTATATGCAAGATTGTAGCACCAATGCTAACCGTCGATAACCCCAAATTTAGAGATTGTGAAGGATTCCACAGAGTTGTCGAGACGCTTGTCTGACCATGAGCAAAGTGCTATCATTACATCTATTAGATGGTGCCAGAAATACCTGTAAAGCACCTGAACCGGCGAGATTACGATTGCTGCTCAGTTCGGGTTTGGCACTAACAAATTTTTTCAAGGATAACTGTTTGAAAGCAATTGTAAAGACCGTTCCAGGTCCCGGAGCAACAATGATCGATGTTGCCGATCCCGCGATAACTCGACCGGACCAGATTCTTGTAAAGGTTGTCGCGACATCGATCTGCGGTACCGATTTCCACATATACCAGTGGGACGCATGGTCATCAAATCGAGTTAAGCCCCCCCGAATCATGGGGCATGAATTTTCCGGCATTGTAGAGGCCGTCGGCTCTGAGGTGACCCATTTCAAGGTCGGGGATCATGTTTCTGGGGAATCCCATTGGGTTTGCGGACTCTGCCTACAATGTAGAAGCGGTCAGGCGCATGTATGTGAAAATACTCGCATTCTGGGTGTCGATGTTGATGGATGTTTTGGAAGCCATGTCGTCGTTCCTCAAGCAAGCGCATGGAAAAATGACCCCTCCCTTCCCTTCGAGATAGCATGTATTCAAGACCCACTCGGCAATGCAATTCACACAGCACTCTCGGGTGAGATTATTGGACGTCACGTTGCCATCCTCGGATGTGGGCCCATTGGAGTATTTGCAGTCGGAGTTGCCAAGGCTTGTGGTGCAGCGAGCGTTGTCGCCACCGATACGCGCCCCTTCCGCCTGGACCTCGCCAGCAAGCTGGGGGCAGATTGCCTCATCAACGCAATGGAACAGGATGTCGAACAGGTAATTTCTGCGCGCACTAACGGCAAGGGCGTTGATGTAGTGTTGGAAATGTCAGGTGCACCCGTTGCAATACGCCAAGCAATGCGAATTGTACGTCCGGGCGGTCGCGTCTCTATGTTGGGTATTCCGTCTGAAAAAGTAGAACTCGATATGGCAGAAGATATGATCTTCAAAGGTTTGGAAATTCACTGCATTGTCGGCCGACGGTTATATCAGACATGGGACACAATGCGCGCTCTATTATCCAGTGGAAGCTTGGATGTCCGCCCCGCAATCACACACACACTTTCCATGGACGAATACGACTATGGCATGTCACTGATGCGCGATGGACTTTGCGGAAAAGTCGTCTTCAAACAAAATTAACTCCTAATATATTAGCGACCCGGTCGCAAATGGAATATTCAAGCTATGAACAAAACACTACAAAATTGGTTATCGTCCCAACTTTCAGATCTAAAGACCAACAACCTCTATCGCCCACTTGTGGATCTGCAGACACCTCAAGGAGGAACGATCACTGTAAATGGAAAAGAGGTCATCAACCTCTCATCCAACAACTATCTGGGCTTCGCTAACCATCCACAACTCAAGAGAGCCGCAATCGACGCGGTAGAGAAATGGGGAGTTGGGGCAGGTGCCGTCCGTACCATTATTGGCACAATGAGCATTCACGAGGAGTTGGAACGACGACTGGCAGAGTTTAAGCATGTTGAAGCTGCTATCGTTTTTCAATCGGGATTTACTGCCAATGCAGGAACAATTCCAACCATCCTCTCCAAAGCGGACGCGATTATTTCTGATGAACTCAATCATGCGAGCATAATAGATGGCTGTCGCCTGGCAGGTCTCCCCTCGGAGCAGAGACCGGTCTACAAACACAAAGATCTCGACTCTCTCGAAGACTGTCTGAAGCGTATGGCAGATCGCGAGAAACGCTTAATCATCACGGACGGCGTATTCAGCATGGACGGAGATATTGCTCCACTACCGGGAATTTGTGAGCTAGCAGAGAAGTATGACGCTGCAGTAATGGTGGACGATGCACACGGATCTGGAGTGCTCGGGGGCGGACGCGGAACCGCTTATCATTTTGGAGTGCATCAAAAGCTCGACATCCAACTAGGAACTCTTTCAAAAGCAGTCGGGGTTCAAGGGGGATACATCGCAGGTTCCGCTGTTCTGCGAGATTGGTTGACACAGAGAGCCCGCCCATTCCTTTTCAGCACCGCCCAGCCACCCTGCGTTGCAGCAGCAATTATTGCAGCAATTGACCTGATGGAAACGGATGCTTCCTACACGACCACGTTGTGGGAGAACACACGCTATTGGCAAGAAAACCTTACCAAACTTGGGTTCGATCTTGGCGTCACTGAAACTCCTATTACCCCAATCATTACCGGTGACGAGGGTAAAGCCCAACAACTACAGCGTGAGTTGTTCGACGAGGGAGTACTTGCGCTCTCAGTTGTGTTTCCAACGGTTCCCCGCGGCAAAGCGAGAATCCGCACCATGCCAAACGCCAGCCACACAAAACCAGAACTCGACTTCGCACTTGCTGCTCTGGAGAAGGTCGGCAAGAGATTGGGCTTAATATAACACCATGGCACATTGGCTCGAAAAGCATATTGGCTCTGACGTGGAAGTTCACTATATCAATCAAACCGGCTATCGCGACAGAGGATATATCACAGATGCCGGAGATGGTTGGGTGGAGCTTCAAAAGGACGAAGACGACATCCTGCTGATCCCAAACACCGCGATTAGAATTATCAAAGTAATCAAGCGGGTGACGCAGCCAACATCAAAACTGCTGAAACCCGCAGGATATAATAACGATCTCATAACCGGCGACGATCAGGATGTCGAAGGCAATCTGCTGAAGAAATAAATTATGAACTTAACAGTATTTTGGTACAACAGGAACTACAATTAGAACTACCTCGTACTAAATCGTGATGACTAATAGTTTGACTAAAACTCTGCCTGTCGAGTATAAAGTCACCGTTTGACAATAATTGATCATCTTATGGAGGACATATAATGAGTAAAGCATTAGCAGTAACCGCAGCAACATGGGACGCCGAAGTAATCAAGTCTGATTTACCGGTACTCGTAGATTTTTGGGCAACATGG
>CAISOI010000299.1 GCA_903886985.1 uncultured Chthonomonas sp. | reverse complement strand
GTGCTAGAGCATTTCTTGAAAAGCAGTTGAAACAAGAGGATAAAGCCGGGCTAAACTAATCGTAAATGACGTTCATGAATTGGAACCGGTGGTTGGGCGGACTCTATACCCACGTTCATATGGACTAAAATGATTTTACGTTTTTCTTTGACATAAGTACATATACTCAACGGCATGAGTGTATACCTCAATGCGGACATTATTGAGTTCCCAATCTTGGCCTAGAAGGTCACGGCTAAAGTTAAAAGCGTTACTCCCATGCCCCAACCTCCACATTCCGTTTCATCCCTTGCAACTTCGTCCGTTTCACTGGACTTTTCCTAAACTTCTCACGAAACTCCTCTTCCGTCATCTCAAGTAAGTCTGCCAGCTTCGGGCGGGTGGTGGCCGTGCGGGGTTGGAAGGCGGGTTCGGTGGTGGGTGTGGCACGGCGCTCATTGAATGGACACACATCCTGGCAAATGTCACAACCAAAAATCCGGTTCCCAATCTTGCCGTTGAATTCCTCGGGGATATCGCCCTTCAATTCAATGGTCAGGTAGGAGATGCAACGCCGGCTATCCACTACGTATGGCGCAACAATCGCTTGAGTTGGGCAGGCGTCAAGGCATTTGGTGCAGGTTCCGCACCCGCCGATGGCGGGTTTGTCTGGCGGTAGTTCGATGTTCAGGATTATCTCACCCAGCAGAAAATAGGAGCCGCGCTTGGTATTGATGAGCATGGAGTTCTTACCGAACCAGCCGAGTCCCGCACGCCTCGCGATCTCTCGCTCCAGCAGGGGACCTGTATCCACATAGACCTTGCCCTCTGTGCCCGGATCGGTATTTGCAATAATCCAATTCAGAAGTTCGCGCAAGCGCGGCGTCATTACATCGTGATAATCTTCGTTGCGCGCGTAGCGCGCGAAGATCGCTTCGTCCGGAGCGGCTTTATCGGCATCCGATTCGGTGTAGTAGTTCATCGCAACTGAAATAATACTTTTGGCACTGGGAAACACGAGGTTCGGGTCGGTGCGGCGATTGGGATCGCGTGCTAGGTAGCCCATTTCGCCGTGAAATCCGTTGTCGAGCCACTGTTTGTACTCGGTTCGGAAGTCGGAAGGGCGTGCGTCGGTAATGCCGCAGAGGTCGAACCCGAGGCGGGCGGCTTCGGACTTGATGGCGGTGGCGAGGTCAGTTCTATTGGTGGGCAACCTTGTTTCTCGGTTCACAGTGCGCTACGCCCGCGCTTCGGTCACGACCGCTCTCCACTTCATTCATCAGTTCTTGATGCGTCTCCGCATTCTTTACTACCAATTCGGCTCTATTTTTGACTGTCAATAACATGATTGCGTCAGATAATTTCGGCTCATCCAGGCTGCACAAGTAAATTTTTGAACATCTGTTACAGCCTGCAGTTCACTCGGTTGGGGAGCACCTATCGGGTTGTTCACTTATCCTTTACCCAAATTTCGCCAATCTTAGAGCCTGGCCAGACTGATTGTTTACCGGTCGAAGAATCGACAATAATTTTATCCGCCATTTTGCCTTCGTTAAACCACTTGTTGTTTTCGATTTTACAATTAAAAATAATGTGTTCTCCCTTATTACTCCCGTAGTCCACATTCTCCGTGTAAATATCGCCAACTAATGTATATGTTCCGCCGGAAGATTTGGTGACGGAGCCAGTCGCCTTGTCGACTTCAGTAAGTGTCCAAGTGGTGGGCGGGAGATCTTTGTAAGTAACTGCTGAGGATATGACCTCTTTACCATCAGATGTTTGGCCGAAATAGTGCCATCTTCCGACAAGTCTATCTGCTCCACTACCGCTCCTATTGCACCCTGCAACAGTAATCATTAACGCGGTGAGAATCGCGATTTTGCCCAGCAGTCTAATACGTGTGAATATTTCCATTCCGACCCCTTTGCTAATCCTCAGCCTTGCAACTCGATTATTGTCCCAAACCGCTTGCCCACAATGTAATTGTTGCACATTAGTATTGGGTTGAATACTTTGGGCATTCGGTTCTTCCAAGATACAAACTTGACAGTCACAATGGAATGTCCTGATAACCGTACATGTTCATAGGCGCGCTCAGTTGCACAAAATATAAGTGCTGAGAGGGTGTTTTCAAGTCAATCAAGTTCTTCAATTGTTTCGTTCACTCTTATACTGCATCTTAAGAAACACCAAATCGCCAGTACGGATCTTTATCAGACTGCCCACAGGTTGTGTTGCACTGGCATCCATTCGAATTCTTCACAATCTGTGATGAAGCAATCTTGCGAGGCCAACATATTCTAACGTTGTTGATGACTGAATATTCATGTAATACACTTATAAGAATGTGTGGTACAATGAGATTAATGGAGGTGCAAAATGAATACTGTACGATTGGCTCCACAACTTAAAGAAAAAATTCAACGTGTCGCAAACGGGAAAGGTATTTCGGTCTCTGAACTTCATCGAGAAGCTCTTGAAATGTATTGCGCCAACGAAGTTCATGAAGAGAAATCCCGGTACGACGATGTGATTGGAATCATTGAGGCTCCCGCCGATCTTTCGACCAACTATAAAGAGATGTACACTCAAGCTATGGTAGAGAAGCATGGCAATAAAGGTTGATACCCTCGTTGACACGGGGCCACTAATTGCGCTCCTCTCGCGCAGTGATTCTTACCATATAGAATGCAGCCGACTGTTTCGTGAACTCAACTGCCCGTTCTACACTACGCTCCCAGTAATCACCGAAGCCATGTACTTCCTTCAAAAATTAGGCGGAGGCGTTGGGCAAAACGGTTTGTGGAAGCTGCTCAACCGTGGTGATCTACTCCTGATACATCCAGAACCAAAAGACCTCCTAAGAATGGAGGCATTGATGAACAAATACGATGACCGCCAAATGGACTTCGCAGACGCTTCAATAGTATCCATTGCGGAACGTATGTCGCTTCATAAGGTGTTTACAACGGATATTGCTGATTTCAATGTCTATCGTCTGAAAGACCGTAAACCGTTTACGATCATCGGCCCATCTACGTGAATACTTCAAATGGAACAGAGAAGAGAAACTCTTAAACTGTGGCTGCAACTTACAGCGTGGACTTTCTTTCGATGGCGCAGCCGAATGCATTCTGTTCGGATTTCACGGGGACTTTGCCGCTCAGGATAGTTTTGAGAGCCGCTTCCAGATCATAGGATTTCACCTGAAGATTGTCTCGGTTATCGTCTATTCTGCCATGGTAACGCAACACCTGGTGGGAGTCGAACACGAAGACCTCGGGAGTTACCCGTGCCTCCAATTTATCGGCGAGGATATTATCCGCATCTTTCAGAACGGGGAATGGATATTTTGCCCGAGCGACATAAGCGGCAAGTTTGTCTCGGCTCTCGCCGAAACTCGAATTCATTGCAACAAAGCGAACTCCTAAGGGCGAAAACTCTCGCGCAGCGTCGATAAACCGGGTGTCGTATCTTCCAGAGCAAGGGCATTCGGACGACATGATGAAGAGCACGGTGGCCCTTTGGGAGTGGTCCGCGAAAAGTGATGTCATTTTGCCATCCTGTATAGACGGCAGTTTGAAATCGGGCACTTTGAGACCGATGAAGCGCGACCCTGCGGCAGGTGTACTGTCCAGACAACACTCTGTTAGCCCGACAATTTGAGGTCCGTGTCGCTTGGTATCTACCCCGATAATGGGCAGGAGAACTTTTGCGTTGCCACCGATGACGAAGGTGACTCGTCTCGACGCGGGAGATTTTACATCGATTCCAAATCCCTTGGCAGTGGTATTTTCCTTGTCTAACAGTATGGGAAAGTCGAGATGTAACTCGTCATGCAGGGAGTTTGCTGCGGTAGCAGACATAGCGCCGATACCGAAAATTTTCACGCCCATGGTGTCAAAAACACGGATGGACGACTCGATAGATGCTAGTTCTTGTCTGGTTTCAGGACCGCTGTCGGGTAGAAAGGCGACCACTACAGCTCGACCGGAATAGTCCTCAAGTTTGTGAGTTCTGCCAGTTTGATCTGGCAATACAAACATTGGTGCGGGGGCTGCGGGATGCAATACGGCACTGATGCCGGATTTCTCAGTGAGGACCAAGACGCCGAGTGCGACCGCACCCAATACCCATAGTCCGGCTACAAGATAGAGGGTCCTTTTTAATGATTGTTTGAAATTTGTGCGGCGATTAACCATTTTACGCTTACCAAAACCAATGCTTGCAAACACAGTTGAGAATGCACACTCGTTTGCAATCCACGAGGCTAGTATGGGCATGGTTTTGCTAATTGTCTACATACTGATCGGCATATTCCGTCCCATTCCCCATCACAAGTTTCGGTACGGGCGATTGACCTTTAAACCATGCCGCTCTTTTTACGGATGAACCACTCCAACGCAAGAGGGATGATGAAGCAGAGCAAGAACAAGGGAGCGTCCCACAATTCTATTTCGCTTTCACGTGTGACAACGAGATCAGGCGCTTTCAGCGTATCGACGAATTTGCCAAGTTCGTCCACATAGTAATATTTTCCGCCGCCCGCCTTAGCAATTCGTTTTAGAAGAACTTCGTTCATCTCCGGTTGTTGACGCTCCAGAGCTAAACTTTGCACAATGAAGTTGGTAGTCCCTTTTTTGTCGGGAACGCTGGGAGATACCACCGACACTTGGAATTTCCCTACTCGATCTGCGAGCACTTCTGCTGAGAAAAGGCCGGGGGAGCCAGGAATGCCAGTCAGGACCACAGGTGTTGGCGGTCCAGTTTCGCCCTGGATCATCGCTGTGATTGTGCGATCTTTGACCGGACGGAAAAATGTATCCAAAATTCGTGCATGGAGTGTAACACGGTCGCCCAGCAGATGTTCAGGTCGATCTACGCTGATATCTGCCCATCGGTTTCCACCCGGCTTCTCTTCAGGAGTCATGGACCTGATCGCCTGCCCCCAGAAGCGATAGAAGTAGCGGTCTCCCACCCTCCAGCGCCAACGCCAGGTGGTATCAGAAAGTGCCATCAAGCAGCGGCCGGCTCCAAAGGATTGGACAGCCAACACCACACGTTTGCCGTTCGCATTCGCTCTGGCGGAGTTCACGACGAGGACTGTTGCTCCCGGTTTTGCCTTCTCAACTCCTGCATTCCAGTACATTCCTTGCAGCGATTGCCAGATACGGAGGCTTTCGGCGGGATCGTCGGACATTCGCAACAGGGGATCTTGTCGCCCTTCTGTCGTTAATTCCCACTGGTATGGTTCCGTCGTCTTGATCTGCTCGGGTACCGGTGGCAGCACGACCGGCATGATATCTTGGATTGCAGAGTTCCGATACTCCTGAGGCATGTGTTTTTCGCCGGCAATAATAATGATACTGCTGCCCTTATCCTCCACGAATCGCCGCAGGTTGCGTAGTTGGGTTTCTGAGAAATAGCTGCGCGGAATGTCGCCCAGCAGAATAATGTCAAATTTGAACAGCTCGGCCTCATCCTTGGGGAAGCCGTCAATGGGGACATTTCCTTCACCCCCTTTTGGCTGTCCAGGGGTAGATAAGAGTGCGCTAAATTCAATCTGTTTATCACGGAGCACTGCATTTCGAAGATAGCGATATTCCCATCGCGGCTCGCCATCGACCAGTAGGATTTTCAGTTTCTTTGTGACGACGCGTTGTAGGAACTGGCGTTTGTTGTTCTCATAGCTGATTTCGCCGGGCAGTTCACTAACGGTTGCGGTATAAGTGAACTGTCCGGCTTTCCGAGGGACATAGACAAACGGAACAGTAAGTTTCTTTCCGCCTTCGCCGAGTGTCACGGTCTTGCTGCCGATGGTTTCGCCATTTCGGGTGAGCGTTACGGTTACACTTTTGCCTTCAAACCCGCGATGCGAGAGCCCTACATACGCCTGAACAGTGCCATCAATGCGAACCACCTGGTCGGCGAGAACTTCTGAAATTGCCACGTCGCGTGTAGGTGTTGGGTCGCCAACTCCCATTGTACTGACCGGTATACCTTGTTGGCGAGCGCGTTCAGCTACATCGACCGGATCGTCACCCAGATTGTTGCCACCATCCGACATGACGAGAATTCCTGCTACACGCTGACCACCTGTATCATCGAGAGCGCGCTTGATAGCAGTGCCGATTTGTGTTGAGATACCCTGTTTTTCGTCAGGAACTGCCTGCAGTTTCGGGTCGGATTTCGGTAAATTTACCAGATTCTGCAGTGCGTTAAAGTTATACTGGCGCAGGTTGTATTTCTGAGAGATTTTATTCAGAAGATCCACATTGGCGCGGTTCGCAGAGCGCTCCATTATTGCCGATCTCGATGTATTTTTCGGATCGATTCCCAGTGCAGAAGTGATTCGAGATGCTCGATCATTAGGGAGTCGTGAATCCTTCCTGTCCATGCTCTGGCTGGTGTCGGTGAGAACGGCGACAACTGGTTTCTGCCTATCCAGATGTTGAATTTTGAGAGAGGGCTGTAAGAGCATGCCTGCAAGAGCTGCGAGAGCGAGCAATCTAAGCGCGAGAAGCGGACCCTTAACAAACCAAGTTGGTTTGCGTCCATCTTTGAAATATATGTATCCGAAGAAGATCAGGCCAATGACCAGCAGAATAATCGCAGCACGAACTCCGATTCCGCCGCTCATGCTGAATTGGGCGTGATCGATATCCTTCGCCACTGTGCTGTTTATACCGAGCAATCGGTAGAGAATGGTCATCGGTGCGCTGGTTGTGTGTTCGGTGTTCAAATGGGCTTTTCTTCCAGTTTCACGTTGCTCGCGTTCGATTTGGTTGATTTCAATTCCGAAGCAATATCCTTCACTGATGAGAGTAAAGTTGTGACATCATCCAAGGTCTTTTTGCTAAGAGTGATGTAGGCATACTTAATTATTCTGTCTTTTCCGATCGCAAACGTAGCGCGTCTTAAT
>CAISOI010000298.1 GCA_903886985.1 uncultured Chthonomonas sp. | reverse complement strand
GTCTAAGTTAGTGATCGTGTGATCAAAGTCAATCGCGGGAATTCTGAGTTGCATTGAGACGCTTTGGCCGCCCAGTGAATCGGTGGATTCGTTCCGATTGCTGACGTATCCCTTGGCAGCAATTACTTCCGCTATAAGCTTTTCAGCTGCCTTCTTTGGACTATCACATTCTATCGTGACCTTTGCATTGCGGATCAGCATTCTGTCTGCGCGGCTGTCTTCTACGAGCTCAAATCCATTAACAGGTGCTGGGGATTTAGGAGCTGCGTCAGCGCCAGACATTGGCCCACCCGAAACATTCTTATTCGTTCCTGAGGCTAATGCACCACCACCAGACTTGCCGCCCATAGCCACTTGCGAGGCTTCTGGCACGGCAGCAGTTTTATAGTCGGCATCAGCGGACACCCCACCTGCCGAGTATTGCCGGCTTGCACAACCGGCAACCAGCAAACCAAGACCTACGACGGAAAGACCTACCTTATTAACTATTCTCATAACGACCTCCTGGGAACAAATGTATCATTGATACGACACTCTTTGGCCAACTCTTGAGGTATTGGTTCAGTTTGCGTCAAAAAGGGTTCACGAGACTCACAAAAAAAGACTGGCCAAATAATTGACCAGTCTTTCTGAAGCCTTTGGATGCACTACCAAGCCTCTTCACCTTCGGTCCAAGGGAACCATTGTTGGAAGGTACTGGTAGGCGCGGTGGTCGCGGCTGCTGGCAAAGTTGTCCACTTTGAAGACGCAATCCCATTCGGCTGGGTGGGATCCCAGGAAACTGGCATTTTATGCCACTTAGCATGACCATCTGCATAGACATAGACACCGCCATCACGATGTCGCTTTAATAACGGGGGCTGGCCATTTACTACAAGATTTAAGTTGCCCGGACCTATCAACTCTCTACCCAAAACCGACGCACTTTCCGTGATGAACACGCGACCGCTAGGCTGTGGAATTGACGAGAGCGTGTATGCGGCTGCTGGCTTAAAAGTAAAAGTGCTGATATCGTAGAAGAAGTAACGGTTCAGCGCATAAGACAACGGCTGAAGTGGTTGTCCGGCGCCATTCACCTTGAGAGGCAAAGCAGCGGGCAGTCCCGTTGCATCCGAAGGACACTTGTGAATCTGAAGGCTCTTTTCATAAGGCTGCAATAGGTCAAAGCAGCAAGGTGGATAGTATACGGATCCGCCGGCACCGCTGTACCACGCAAAACTAGTGAAAGGAGCGGTAGTCACGGTTGCACCATAATCAGCAGGTGGAAATGCTTCGTCGTAATCCTGAAGATACATGGTCAACCCAAGTCCGATCTGTTTACCATTGGAGATACATGCAGTCATACGTGCGCTCTCACGAGCCTGAGCAAAAACTGGGAAGAGAATTGCGGCGAGAATAGCAATAATTGCGATAACAACAAGTAGCTCGATAAGAGTGAATCCACTACGTTTTGTTCTTGTGGTCATCAACACGGCTCCATTTCATGAAAAGGTCTTACAACATGACAACTTGCACTCTTAGGATTTCAGATTATACAGTAGTTTCAAATTTCTGTAAAGCAGCAATATGATTTTATTGATTGACTAACAAAGTTGCATGTGACTATACTTACGTCGCTGTTTGTGACTGGTAAAGACACTTGCATTTAAGAAGATGAGGTTACTGAAATTGGATGTAAAGCAACAGGTTGAGATTCTCAAGCGAGGTGTACTCGGAATAACTCCCGTCAACGGGCTTGAGGAGAAACTAACAGAATCTCTGAAAACTGGTAAGCCCCTAAACGTAAAGTTAGGTCTCGACCCTACCGCCCCTGATATTCACCTTGGATTTGCAGTTGTGCTTCGTAAATTGCGCCAGTTCCAAGATCTCGGTCACCAAGTTATCATTATTATTGGCGATTACACGGCACTCATTGGCGATCCCTCAGGAAGATCCGCGACGCGCCCGATGCTCTCTCGAGATGAAATCGTTGCCAATGCCAGCACCTATGTAGATCAACTTTCAAAGATTCTTGATCGCAGCCGCACGACGGTAAGGTTCAATTCCGAGTGGTTGGGCAAATTAGATTTTGCTCAGATGATTCATCTGACTTCGAAGATGACGGTCGCACAGGTAATGGAGCGCGAAGATTTCGCAAGACGATACCGGGAAAACCAGCCAATCAGTCTGCATGAACTCATGTATCCCCTCGCTCAGGCATATGACTCTGTTTGCATTGATGCCGACATTGAAATGGGTGGGCAGGATCAGATGTTCAATATCATGGCGGGGCGGGATTTGCAAAAGGAACTTGGCAAACCGCAGCAGGTTGCCTTCTACATGCCTCTGCTCGTTGGTCTTGATGGCGTAAAGAAGATGTCCAAATCCCTTGGCAATTACGTAGGGATTGCAGAATCACCTTCGCAGATGTTTGGCAAACTGATGTCGATGTCAGACGAAATGATGGAGATGTATTTCACGCTCTGTACGGATGTCCCGGTAGAAGAGATTAAGCAGTTATTGGGGTCCATAACCGCCAGTGGAACCAATCCAAAGCTTATCAAGAAACGACTTGCACGAGAGATCATTGCGATCTATCATGGTCCGGAAGCGGCGCAAGCTGCTGACGACGAATTCGAAAGTGTTCACGCTCGCCATGAGTTGCCTCCCGACATCCCTGAGTTTGCAGTACCCGCTGATTCGTTTGTAGATGGCAAGATATGGATTTGCAGATTGTTGGTTTTGGCAGGTCTGGCAACGGGTACTGGAAAGGCCCGCACGTTAGTGGAGCAGGGCGGCGTAAAAATCTCTGGTGAAAAAGTTACGAATAGCGCGATGGAGTTGTCGGAACATAGTGTGTCGGGGATGGTAATACAGGTTGGTCCAAGAGCATTTGTAAGAATCACGTGAAATTCTTGGCTTAGTTAGTGTTTCTGTATAAAGTTTCATTTACGATGTTGACATTTCATAGCGTGGTGTTGCTATAATAAAAATGAAGTCTGACTATTTTCGTAACTTTTCGAATAGGTTTGACGTCTGATTAACTAAAGATTTGTACAGAACTCTTGGGAAGCGCTGACCACGTATACAGGCAGTCTACGCGGTTAGACTCTCAAGATAGTGGGGCTGAGAGTTGGGGGAACTCTCAGCCCTGCGTTTATTTTAGGGTTATCTCTCCCAATCTGCTATAATCCCTTCATGTCCGCCGAACAATTTCCACTCTTAAGCGTAAATGATGTCACTGTAGGTTATTTTCGCGATCCAGTAGTCCGAAACGCCTCTTTTACCCTCAATCCTGGCGAAATAGTTGGTCTCATTGGCCCCAACGGCGCCGGCAAATCTACTCTGCTAAAAGCCCTCTCTGGCTCACTTAAAATCCTGTCCGGCACTATTCAATTGATCAACAAACCTCTTGGGAGTTATTCTGCCAAGGATCGTGCAAAATTGATCGCTGTGGTGTCCCAAAACGAACCCGCTCTTTTTGACTTTACTGTTTGGGATGTCATTCTCATGGGGCGCTACCCGCATCTGAGACCCACCGGTCGCGAAACAGATTCAGACTATCAAATAGCAGCCAAGGCTATGGACGATGTGGGGGTCACTCATCTCAAATACAAGCTGATCACACAGATATCAGGTGGCGAGCACCGTCGGGTGCTGATCGCGCGCGCTCTCGCGCAGGCTGCACCCCTTCTTATTCTGGACGAACCCACCGCGCATCTCGATTTTACACATCAGGCATCTGTCTTAGAGTTTTTTCGCGCAAGAACTCGCCAGCAGGGGTTCGGAGCTATGGTGGCGCTACACGATCTAAATCTCGCCGCAGCATATTGCGACCGTATTCTCTTGCTTGCGAACGGCAAAGTAGTCGCTTTCGGAACTCCGAAGGAAGCCCTTCAACAACACCATCTTGAAGCAGCATACGAATCGCCTATTCAGGTTTTAAGCAGGACATCCGCGAAGGGACACCACATTGTCATCAGCGCGGAACCAACTCTTCAAGTCCGCAAAGATACATTACATTTCAGTATGGAGAAATCGGCCGAACTGATTTTTCTGGACGCCTTCAATAGTGTCAAACCAGACAATTTGGTTCGCCAAAGAATGGCACTGCAAGGCTCGGTTCTCTCAATCGACGACGTTGCGATTGATCTCGACAAATATTACAACATAATCATTATCGGTGCTGGCAAGGCAAGCGGCGCAATGGCAGCGAGTATCGAGGACCTCCTGGGAGATCGGGTTACCGGTGGAGTTGTGGTTACAAAAGATGGTCATTTGGTGCCAACGCGAAGGATCCGAGTATTGGAGGCGGCCCATCCTGTTCCCGATCAACGATCAGTTGATGCAGGCAGAGCAATCTTGGAGCAAGTCCGTCGCGCCGATGACAATGATTTCATTATATTCGTGCTCTCCGGCGGCGCATCTTCATTAATGGAGCTTCCCGCCGGCAAAATAACACTCGCGGAATTTCAATCAACTACAGAATTACTTTTGAAATCTGGGGCAAATATTACTGAACTGAATACGGTTCGCTCCTGCATAAGTAGAATTAAGGCAGGTGGAATAGCACGTGCAGTCTCCACATCCCCTTGCATTTGCGTTATTATTTCCGATGTAATTGGAAACCCTCTGGAAATCATAGGCTCAGGTCCCTGCATGGATGTGCTTCCAGACTATGATGGCGCAAAGAGGGTTCTCCAGCGATACGGGCTGGTGGACAAAGTTCCCCAAACCATTTGGGATACCCTTAATGCTTATGATAATTTGACCACTGATTCGCCCATGAGCGCTTCCATTCCTCACATTATTTTAGGGGATTTGAATACTG
>CAISOI010000297.1 GCA_903886985.1 uncultured Chthonomonas sp. | reverse complement strand
GAACCGACTCAATACCTTCTGTTAGCACCTTCGCTTGTTCTGCAGCTTGTTCGTTTGCTAGATCGCGATTTTCGGCGTTTAATACACTGGGTTTCCATCCGCAATTTTGAGCAAGAATGATATCCATTGCAGTCATGCGACTGGGACGAACACAACACGGGTGAGGACAAGACGCACAGTGCACAGAGGTGAAGGCGTCGAATTCTTTGCGAACTTCAAGCTGGATACGACGATACTCGTTTAGAGGATTGCGGGCCAAAATAGGTCCTTATTAAAGTGGGCTGTGAAACAAAGTGCCGGCAAACCATCGAAAGAATGGTCTGCCGACATCAATGTCAAAGGAATACGACTATTTGGTTACCACTGCGCCTGCGTGAACTGAAGCTTTGGATGCACCATACCCTGCTCGCTCGATGGATCGAAGGATAGGAATGATGTTCATTTCTTTGCCAGCCTGAGGTGCAATGACACAGGTCTTTGCAGCTTGGTCGATTTTAGTCTTATCTTTGTCCAAGACCATGCTTCGGGATTCGGCAAGGGCGGTGGTAAGACCAGCAGTGCATTTACCACAGCAAAGGTGTGCAATGGAGAGCGTTACAGGGCCATTGACTGTGATATTGTTTGCCGGAAATCCAGCCTTGTTTAGACCGTCCATAAAGGAAACAAGGTCAACGCTTTGACCAGCTTTGGCGGTCACTGAAACTGAGTCATCGGTTACTTCAACCGTATCGACCCATTCCAGCTTTTTCATACCAGCGGTTGCGCCAGCTTTACAAGATCCACAACACATATGACCAACTTTGGCTTTGGCGGACTCTGCTGCACGTCCTGCAAAAGCACTGCCGGCGATAAGCAAAAGCGCGCCAGACAAAAGAAACTTATTCATCTCTAATCTCCTACAAAAATAAAACGGGAAAGTTGGGACTTCATCACAAACCGACAAGGCACATATGAAATTGCGTCGATTTCGAGTGAGCAAATGTGCTTTGATTCTTTCACATTACTCACATCCAAATCTAAAATGCCAGTATCATTGTATGCATTTCACAAGTTGTTGTCAACGATTTCTGAAAATAGTTAGTTTGGCTAACCACTTCTTAATAATGAGAAACTGCCGTCAGACTAAAACGGCCTTCAGATGATGATCGGAAGGCCGTTTCAAGTCTGGCAAGCGATCATACAAACTTTGTCTTGCCAGGAATGGCCATTTGCGGCAAGGGTAGAGGACCATTCCAGTCTAAATTGTCTGGAACGAGCTTCTCTTGAGATTTGAGCATCTGTTCCCAAGTGATCTCTTCTCCCGTGTACGCCGCCATGCGACCCATCAGACCGGCCAGAGTACTCCGTGCCATGTGTTCTCCATCATGGTTTGGCTTTCCAGCGCGGATTGAAGCAAACATCTCATCATGCTCGACCTGATACATGTTTTTATCGACACCGTCGAATTTCCATGTACCTTTTGGCCCAACAATCTTAATACCTTTAGAACTAAATCCAACTATCTCAGCTCTACCTTTGGCATAAGCCAAATAGTCCGAGTTGTCGCTATACG
>CAISOI010000296.1 GCA_903886985.1 uncultured Chthonomonas sp. | reverse complement strand
TCTCCTTCTGCAGGTTCGCACCTGTGCTCTCGGCTGGAGTAGTGCATCATCACGAAGTAAGTTATTTCGAGTTCGCAGACCCTGTGTTCTCATATGGAGAACAAGCACTTCGGACGATCCGGCGCAGGCTGCTCGCGCTTTAACTTGGGCCCGATTGTCAGACGGTGTTGCAAAGAAGTAGTACAAAAGCTTCCGTCGTTCAACATCAAAAGTGAGTCTTGGGCGCTTGCGACCGCAGTCAAGGACCGCGCTCACACCGTGGTCTTTAAGCTCCTGAATCAAACTCTCAGCAAACCGCTTTCCGTTTGAGTTCATTCTTGCCTCTTCATCAGCTGGCGAATTGATGCTTGTTCCCATTCGATGATCTATTCTGTCACAAAAACGCCTGCGCAAACACACAAACTTTTGATGATGTTCTGCAGTCCATACAATCTGCGAGAACAGTTTGCAAAATATCGGCTGCTTTCGATGGACATTTTATAGCCTCGCCATTAGCCTGACAGCCAATTCATACGCTAGGCGCGACGGAGACGAGTATGCGACGGGGCATGTCCGCCATTGTCATGGTCGAATCCACCATCGAAACCAAAGGAAGTGTGCCCGCTTCGAGTCGTCCACGGCTAGGCCCGAAGTGACGGTGAACTGAGGGCCGTAGCAGCCTGCAGGCTCGGTAGTGACAGCCACACTGAGGCATTACACAGCCATCGCACCGTTACAAGCTCTAGAGAAAGATTGCAATCCCCTCTAATAATATCGATTGTCAATATAGCGCATTCCGTATCCATTGCTTTCATACCATTCTTTCTTTTCTTTTAGAAGAGTGGTGTTATAGTTAAGCCGCTTCACCTCAACAAACAGTTTATCCCTCTGGCTTTTTAGTTTATCCTTGTGTTCAAACATGCCCCTTCGGTAGCGACCAACCTCCTCAATTTCTCGGTCAAGCGTTATCTTCTCATGCCTGCTTTGGCTCATTCCCTTTCTTACTTTTAGCTGTTCTCGCAACTCCTTTAGCTGGCACAGTGTTTGACCAATCGTATCAAGAGCGTGACGTGCAGACGATAATTCTTGGTATGCCTCGTCTGCTTTGCGAACGGACCACAGATGATCATTGCTTAGACGTTTATACTCATATCTAGACTGAGCGTCTCTTTGATGTGCCTCAAGGTATTCATTCTGACGCCGCATCTCATCACGAACACGGCGGTTGGTGCTTTCAAAGCTTCGCACTTCAGCGCCAGCAGTGCTTTCTAAACCATTAACGATAATGGCTGCAGCACAACCAATACCAATTGGAATAAGCCACCACATAGCAACCTCCTTGCATTCGGGTCAAATTGGGAACAGGGCGCAATCTTAGTCACGTTCATTATTGCGTCTTGTAGGCAATTGTAATTGCTCGTGATACCCAACGACGTTCTGTACATGAATCATGTCTGACAACAAGTAGCTGCCTTGCTTGCCGAGCTCGACTAAATTATTTGCCAACATTGTTAAGGTTGTAAACAGTAGGCGACGCTCACTAGTAGTCTTGCTCATGTCACAAATATGACGGTTCAGGATTTCGATGGCTGCAATAATCTGCTGGCGTGAAGCCCGAGAACCCCGAAGTCTTTGTGATGATAAGTTTAAAAAACAATCTATGTTTCTCCGTTTTTGAGCCAAAGCCATCAGAGCGAAATCAAGAGCTTCGTCAATTTGGCGGTGTTGCATAGCCGCCTCGCACCGTACTTGCTGCTCTAGAGCTTCCAACATCTCAATTTGTTGGCGGTAATAGATGATGTCAGAGATGGCTTTTGACGCCCGCGTAAAGGGATTCAGTGCGGCAACCAACGCCCCAATTTGGGGCGAAGCCGCTCCCCATAGTTCGCTCACTCTATAACCAGCGGTCATGCCTGCTAATAGGCTCACTCCACCGGGAACGATGCCGACCATACCAAGGGCGGACCCACAAACTTCGCCAACCACGGTTGCCGTTGCACTAGCGGCAGCACCACTGAGTGCGCCCCCAGCTGTACTGTAGACGACGGCTCCGGCGACCTCGTCGACAGACCTCTTTCCGGTATAAAGATCAGATAGACCAAATATTAATTCCAATCCGCCACTAAACGCAGCGCCCGCAATAGCACCATTTTTTGCAGTTGCATAAACGGCATCAGCACAGCTTCCAGGAATGTTGCCTCCCCCACGGCGGGCAATTGCTTTATTTAGATCAGACGACCCATGAACCACAATTCTTTGACTACTTGTCTTGTCCGCGTATGGTAATAGTTTCTCGTATACTTCTTTAGTTACAGTAAGCGTTTGGTCTTTGTAATCTCCGCTGGCAATTCGTCGCACAAGCTTATCAACTGAACTCACCGTATCTTTACATTGTATCGTCTGTACAACATTGTTGCACTGGCTCACAATAATATCTGCAACACGGTCATTTGGATTGGAAGAAAGCGCTGCGCTCTCACCCGAGAATAATCTAGAGAGCGAGTAGTTAATGCCATCTC
>CAISOI010000295.1 GCA_903886985.1 uncultured Chthonomonas sp. | reverse complement strand
GCTGTACATTCTCTGAAGTTTATACTTTGATGAACGCAAAAGGAACAAACTGGGCTGAATGTCCTAATGTTAAAGATGGTATCGTCTAAGATATTGAACGGAATCTTGGGAAATCGTTTGTTGTCCATAACTCTTTTTCAAACACAAATGGAATTATCTTGTTAGAATTGAACTTTGAATCTTACCCTATCTATTTACTCTGTCCGAGAGTGTAAAACCTCACTTGCACAGTATCACCCAGTTGAGTATCCAATGCCTTAAAACCCAGAGGTATTGTTCTACGACTCAGGATCAATGCTCTCGAATGATGGATGGATATCCTCGCACTCTACTGCGAACAGCACGTGTGTTACGATCTTTTTGCCACTGCCCTGTTGTTTGACTCGGAGTTCGCCAATATCGACTCCCATAAACATCTCAGACATCACCGCAGCCATCTGCAGGATGTTCCCGACAGTGTTATTTCCGTAGAGAACATCTGTGACGGAGTAGACCACCCCATCGCGGGATTTCTTATATAACAGATTGTATCGTCTTTCGTCATCCATTTGTGGCCTCTCTTCCGATCAAATTAACAGTTAATGCATCTCAATTTGTGATCAATTGTATCAGATTGATGTGTCGTTTTGAGATCATGGGGACTTGAGAATCGTGTGCTAATCCATTGCGTGGGACATGGCGGATGCGCAAATGTAGCACGGCGTACAACGGCACATGCGGGTGGGGTGCCTGCGTTCCGAGGTCAAGAACGGGTGCCCACAAGGGACACACCCTACAAAGGCAATTGCGGGCGGGACGCCCGCGATCCGAGGTCAAAGCCGGGTGAGAGGCACCACCCGGCCCTTAGGACACCCCTCCACCGGAGGGGAATTTGTGACGGCGGGCAGACACGCAGGTTTGCGCCCTACAACGGGCAATGCGGGCGGGACGCCAGCGCTTCGAAGGTCAAGGGCGGGGGCCCACAAGGGACACACCCTACAAAGGCAAATGCGGGCGGGGTGCCGGCGTACGACCGTCAGGTATGCAGTTGTATAACGGAGCAGCAGGGATTGATTGGGACGAACATGTTCCTATCTGCTCATGGCGCACTTACTTTAGAATGGACCACCAAGTAGACAATCCTGAGAAATCTTCCAAAAGTTTGGGTATAATGGAATGGGCTATGAGGCTACCCGCCCCCGAAATTCGGGAGCGGGTTTTCGTGTTTGTGAAGTAATCGTTACAGCTGTTGCTCCCCGAACTACTCATTGCAACTCATTATTTAGATGCCACATGAAAGGACAAAACCATGGCAATACCCAAGTATATCTTTGTGACGGGTGGTGTGGTTAGCTCAATCGGTAAGGGCATCACCACCGCAAGTTTAGGACGCCTACTTCGCAATCGCGGCTTTGCCGTTACGGTGCAGAAGCTCGATCCCTATATCAATGTCGATGCCGGAACGATGAACCCTTTTCAACACGGGGAAGTATTTGTGACGGACGACGGTGCAGAAACCGACTTGGATCTGGGCCATTACGAACGGTTCATTGATGTCAATCTGACCAAAATTGCGAGTGTGACTACCGGCAGCGTCTATAGCGAAGTAATCGCGAAAGAGCGACGCGGCGACTATCTGGGCGCGACCGTGCAGATGATCCCACACGTAACCGATGAGATCAAACAGCGCATTGTGCGTGCCGCGAAAGAGACCGAAGCAGATGTGGTGATTGCCGAAATTGGCGGTACCGTTGGAGACATCGAAGGTCAAATTTTTATTGAGGCAATTCGCCAATTTCGAAAAGATGTCGGACATCAGAACTGCCTCTACGTGCATGTAACATTGATTCCGGATGTTGGTCCCTGGGGCGAAATTAAGACGAAGCCAACCCAGCATTCTGTCATGAAGATGCGCGAAATGGGTATCCAACCCGATGTTTTGATCTGCCGCACCAAGCGTCCGCTCAATGAAGAGAATCGAGAGAAGATCTCGCTCTTCTGCGACGTAGACAAAGAGGCTGTCATCGAAGCGATGGACAGCGAAACAATCTATGAAGTCCCGCTTCATTTCGAAGATTTGGGCCTTGCAAATCTGGTGTGCCGCCGCCTTGGATTAGAAGCGCGCACCGCAGATATGGCGGAATGGCAGGAGATTGTCCACCGAATCAAGCAGCCTACCTATGAGATTTCAGTTGCGGTGGTGGGCAAGTATGTTCAAAATGGTGATTCCTATATTTCTATTGCTGAATCGTTGAAACATGGTGGAATTGCTGCCGATGCGCGCGTAAATCTACATTGGATCGATAGTGAAACATTGGAGAAGGAACCTGCGGAAGATCATCTTGCCGGGATGGATGCCATCGTAGTTGCCGGCGGATTTGGCGCGCGCGGAATTGAAGGCAAAATCAACGCCGTTCATTATGCCCGTGTGAATGAAATTCCGTATCTGGGTCTCTGTTATGGAATGCAGATGGAGATCGGAAGAGCACACGTCTGAACTCCAGTC
>CAISOI010000294.1 GCA_903886985.1 uncultured Chthonomonas sp. | reverse complement strand
CCTCAAAGAGGCGGCCCCCCAAAGAACATTAAAGAGCGGGCGTTAACCCACCCTCATACTTTGCGCGAGAAGTCTAACAAGATTATATCACAGGCAGACCGAGTTAGCAAGACACATTTTATGACAAAATGAATGCAGGTTCGATGAATCCGCTAACTTATAATCAGACTGTGGACCAGTTATGATTTAGACCGTGGTTCAGCCTGAAAGTACTGGTAATCATCGACCGGCGAGATTACAGTTTGACTTGCACGCCGGTCGATCAAACATGTTAAACCGTGATAGATCGTAAAGTATGAGGAGACGGCAATCAACATCCAGCCGATTATTGAACTTTGGAAGGCTCGCGGAGCAGGCGAAATATGTCTTGGTGCCCAGTGCCTTGAAACGGGGCAATCAATCCTATGGCAGCCTGAGCTCCAATGCCCCAGCGCCAGTGTGATTAAACTCCCCATCTTGATTCATACGGCCCTGCTCGTATATGAAGGCAAACTCAGGTGGGACACAACGTTGACGTTTCGAGAGCAAGATAGAACTCCCGGCTCCGGTGTTCTTCTCAATCTCAGCGACGGGCTAACACTCTCTTTGCTGGATGTGTGTACCCTGATGATCTGTATGTCGGACAATTCTGCCACCAATATGATTATCGATATCCTCGGTGTCGAGCCTGTGAATGAATGTATGCGGAGCCTCGGATGCATTGGTACTGAGCTGAACCGCAAAGTTTATAGTAACGACACTCCCAGAAACCCAGCAAACGCAAAGTATGGATTGGGGGTTACGAACGTTGCAGACCAACTGCATCTACTAAATTTGGTCCAGTCGAATTTCATTGGCGACGTGCAGACTTGTGACATCATTAGGACCATGCTCGGCAAACAGCACTACAGGACAGGTATTCCTCGCCTGATGGGAGAGGATTATAAGTTTATGGGTAAATCTGGCTCTGTTGATCATGTAAGAAACGACGTCGGAATTGTAATTACGCCAGCTGGTAGATCCATCTTACTGGCTATTTTTTGTCAAGATATTGAAACAGTTTCGTGGAGCCCTGATAATATTGGGCTATTAGCTATCGCCAATCTCTCAAAGTCCATTGTGGATTATCTAGACTCGCACTTTTAGATCGTATTTTTACGAAAGAGAAAGGGTATGAGAGCAAAATGCTCCCATACCCTCGAATGTACTCTAGATTATTTGCAGCTTACTTAGGCGTTTTAGGCTGTGCTTGCCCGTTCGCGCTGTCATCCACGGCTTCGCCGGGTGTATGCTTAACGACTTGATTATCATCAACTGGCTTTGCTTTTGAACATCCCGCAAGTAATGATCCACTAAACAAGAGTGCCGTCACCATAACCAGAATTATTTTCTTCATCTTCTACGCAGCCTTATTGAAGATTCCAAAATGGATATGGCTGACTCCAAGTGGGTGGATTAGGAATGGTCCATGACATTACTTCGGATGTCGGAATTTGAACACCACCATATTGTGCGGCAGTCGGACACATTCCAAGGAATGTATCTACTTTCATCCACTTTGAGTGACCATCTGTATATGCAACCACAAATCCGTCTGCATGCGGAGCATAGGCTTTGTTGACAACTCCATTTGGCTTCATCAAGTTGGTCCAATACTCTTTTGTAGCAAGCGGATAAGAAGTCTGGACTGTTCCTCCGACATTGTAAGCACCAACTGCAGGATTGTAAACTTCCATCGTTAACATGGTTTCGGAAGAATAAGCCAAACCTGCAAGAGTGCCGCCCGTCCACGAATTTCGAAATGCTCCATTACGAGTCAAGCTTCCATAGGTATTTAACGAGCCCGTTACTGACAGGTTAAGCCCATATCCCGCACCAAAAATCTCTGCTGCATAATTCCAGTTTGGTGGATCCAAGAACGATATTCGGCTAGGGCACATCATTATCTGGATATTCTTCGTGTATGGGTAAGTCCAGTACCACCACTTGTAGTGGTTAATTCTGTCGCCAAAATATGGTGATGTAGTACACCCGATTGCGGTGGCTGGAGCACCGGGAATCTGTTGGTTACCACCTCCCAGACAATCATCATTTCTTGGCCACGTTTCATCGTTATCTTGAACATACATCAAGATACCGAGGGTCATCTGCTTGGTGTTTGATAGGCACGAAGTCTGTCGCGCTTTTTCGCGGGCCTGTGCGAATACCGGGAAGAGGATAGCAGCAAGGATAGCAATAATTGCAATGACTACCAACAATTCAATGAGCGTAAATCCACTCTTAGCGTGAAACCGACGAGTCATGTTCCGAAATCTCCTTTTCTAGATTTGATACAACGCAGGTGGGTTGTAAGACCTATCGTGATTAGGCAGTTGCTGTGAAATGCAGGCTGAACTCCACACACACAAACCGCTTGCAAAATACACCACCCAAAGAGTACCGCTGTAGCTTTAAAGGAGGATTATTACTTTGTTAAGAATCTATTAGGTCAATAAATAACAGGAACGCATCGGCATCAAACCCAACCTCTGCATCTACGTCGGTGACGACCGCCGCGATGTGCAGGCCGGCCGCGCCGCCGGCATGAAAACGG
>CAISOI010000293.1 GCA_903886985.1 uncultured Chthonomonas sp. | reverse complement strand
CTCCCGAAGTGTGATCTTCGGTATGAGTTCTGGAGGCACGACAGATTGGTATGCAGCCGATATCCTGACAGGACAGACTCAAAAAATCTCAACAGCAGGACCCGCGGGAGGTTCGGTTGATTTCACACCGGATGGCAGTCGATTCTTTTACCTGACTCCCGCTGGCCAAATAGTAGTTCTTGCACGACAATCGCCCATTGTCGCTCCTGTGCCTTTTTCTGCATCGCTTATTGTCGATCGCAAAGCGGAAGTTGCGGAAGCCTTCAACGAAGCCTGGCGCAATCTGCGTACCCAGTTTTACGATCCGAAAATGCATGGAGTCGACTGGTTGAATGTCCGCGAACGCTATAGTGCCCTACTGCCGGAAATTAGCGCAAAGGAGGATTTTGCCTACCTGCTGCAATCGATGATTGGTGAACTAAATGCCTCTCACACGGGTGCCACTGCACCGCCAAATGGAGAGACTGGCTCGGTGACGGGCTATCTTGGAGCAACTTTCGATCCCGATTATTCTGGGCCGGGTTGGAAAGTCCTAACAGTCGTTTCCAAAGGACCTTTAGATCAGATTAGTCGAAAAGTGCGACCAGGTGAGTATATTCTTTCTGTGGACGGAGTTGATCTGAACGGTACCGAAGAAGCACTAGAAGCCCTTCGGGACAAAGTCGGCAAGACCGTAACGCTTATGGTTAACGAAAAGAACGTTGCAGAAGGCGCCCGTTCCATAAAGGTACGTCCAATCCCGAAGGCGGCAATAGACGATCTCGATTACGAGAATTGGGTAGCGACACGGCGAAAGAAAGTCGTTGAACTTTCAAGTGGTCGATTGGCATATATTCACATCCGCGCAATGGATCAGCCATCCTTGCTGCGTTTCCAACGAGAAATATTCGGAGATGCACAATCGAAGGATGGACTGGTTCTGGATGTTCGATTCAATGGCGGCGGGCGAATTCATGACGACCTATTGAGTGTACTAATTCGCAAACCGCATGTTTATGAAACGCCAAGGGATGGTGAGAAATCGTCTCAGCCTTTCCAATTGTGGAATAAGCCCACTTCGCTTCTCATAAATGAATACAGTGCCAGCGATGCAGAGATATTTCCCAACGGATTCAGAGAATTCAAACTGGGACCCATCGTAGGAGTTCCGACCTACGGGGGAGTTATCGGCACTGTTGACATCACATTAGTGGATGGCACCCGATTCCGTATTCCTCGAACAGGTTGGTCTACAACCGATGGTCGAAACTTGGAAAACTGGGGAGTACCTCCAGACATTAGCGTTGAAATGTCGCCTGAAGACTGGGCTACAGATAACGACAAGCAGCTTGCTGCTGCAGTAAAAGCAATCCTGGACAAGCTCCCACCAAAACCTTAGTGGTAATAGCTGACCGGGGATATCCATCCATAATCCTCCCCGGTCCCCATCTCTGACAGAACCATCTTCCTATGACTTCGGACCAAACCAACTTAGAAGAACAATCCCCCTATTCCCATTGGGTTGCACTGTCGATAGCAATCTTTGCCATCCTCCTAAGAATCTATCTTGAAGTTCGCTCACATCGAACGGTAGAAGACTTCTATATCACGCTGAGATACGCCGAAAATATTTCACGTGGTGTCGGCTTTGCCTTCAACCCCGGCGAGCGTGTAATGGGAACTACCACGCCACTGTATACATTGTTTCTCGCTATTGCAGATAAACTGGGAATGAGTGGTGTAACTGCCGGTAAGACTATCAATATCCTGGCGGATGGTATTACATGCTTGGCTATTTGCAGACTCGGTAAGTCGATCTGCCGTAGGCGAGCGGGAATCGTAACCGCGGCACTCTATGCTGTCTGGCCCATTGCTCTGTATTGGGCAGTATCCGGTATGGAGACATCACTTGTTACATTAGCCGGGATCGTAATCACTAT
>CAISOI010000292.1 GCA_903886985.1 uncultured Chthonomonas sp. | reverse complement strand
CTCATTTCCGCGCGGTTAGAACTATTCTTTGGCTTTGGCTTACTGTTTCTCCTCATAGTAGGATTTAACCTGTGGCTTGGCAACAAACTCAGCAGTCCAACAGAGGTCACTCGAAAACTAGTCGACGATGATCGCGAGAAGCTCGCAGCAGCAGCCCAGAAGCTGACTCAATTCGGTCTCTATGTGGGAGTTCTCTTCTTCGCGATTGCGATGGGTGCGCAGGCAGCAGGACAGACTAATCAATTTCTGCTCTTTACTCATGCAGGCACCTTCGGAACAGCGGATCCCATATTTTCGCGAGATATCGGGTTCTACGTGTTTCGCCTGCCATTTTTGATGTTTCTGCAAGGCTGGCTCTTAACTGCAGCATTTGCCTCTTTGGGAGCTTCTGCAATTGTTCATGTGGGTCGCCGAGCGATGGATATGGCATCGGGGTCTATTCCCACTCTCCATTCCAGTGCACGCAATCACCTGATGGGCTTAGGGGCGGTAATCGCAATAATCTTCGCGTGGGGACAGACCCTTGCTCGCTTCAGCTACCTGAATGCGGACAATGGTCCCTTCTTTGGAGCTGGGTACACCGACCTCCATGTCCGAATACCCATGCACAACCTTTCTGCGTTTATGCTCGTGGTCGTCGCTGGTCTGGCTGTTTTCACCATTGTTAATGGAAAGAAATCTACAGGTCTCGCTGCAATCCGTCTGCCGATGGTCGGTCTTGGGGCATGGGCCGTCGTTTTCGTTCTTGGAAACGGAATCTACGCAGGCATTGTCCAGAGATTTCAAGTTGTACCCAATCAGTTCGATATGGAGAAAACCTATATTGAACACGATATTCGATTTACCCAGATGGCGTACGGTCTCGACAAAATCAAGACGAAAGACTTGAGCGGTCCCCAAACACTTGTTGCAAGTGACATTAAAGATAACGAACCGACTATCCAGAATGTGCGACTCTGGGATTGGCCACAACTCGGCTCTGTGTATAACAACCGTCAAGCGGTAAGACCCTATTATCGCTTCCAAGAACCGGGTGCCACCGGCAATTCCAATATCGATGTCGACCGATATCGATTTGGCAGCGAATACCGACAGGTCATGCTGGGCGCTCGAGAATTTTATGGGGCGGGGCTTCCAGCTACCGCACAGACGTGGCAAAACAAACGCCTGCAATATACACACGGATACGGCACCGTAATGAGCCCGGTCAACGAAGCGGACGCACAAGGTCTTCCAAGCTATTACATGAGCCAGATACCACTGCAAATTAAACACAAAGAACTGGAAGTCAAACAGCCACAGATCTATTTTGGTGAGATGACCAGTGAATATGCCTTTGTCGACACCCGCCAGAAGGAGTTTGACTATCCTGCCGGGGAAGGAAACCAGGAGACGACTTACAAGGGCCCTGGCGGTATTACGCTCGGAGGTGAGTTGGATCGGCTGCTCTGGTCAATGCGACTTGGTGATACGAACATGCTTCTCTCGGGAGACCTCCAGAGTGGCAGCCGCATTCTGTATCGTCGTAATATTGTGGATCGCGTGAAGAGCATCGCACCATTCATCACGCTCGACGGCGATCCCTATCTGGTGATCAACAACGGCAAACAGGTCTGGATGCTCGACGGCTACACACTAAGTGATCAATATCCCTACAGCGTACCATCCGTTAATTCCTCCAGCAAAATGGACGACGGAGGCAACTTCAACTACATCCGAAACTCGGTGAAGGCAGTAGTCGATTCCTACGACGGCACCGTCGATCTCTATATCTCTGACGATAAAGATCCGATTATCAAAGCCTGGCAACGAATCTTCCCGACTTTAATGAAACCGATGTCTCAGCTTCCAAAGGGATTACGGGAACATCTGCGATATCCCGAAGATATGTTTAGAGTTCAGAGAGAAGTCTATTCGCTCTACCATATTTCCGACGCACGCAGCTATTACGGCAAGGAAGATGCGTGGGACGTACCAGCAGAACCAACTTCCAGTGTGGGTGAGAATGGTGCTACACAATCGTATGCCATGGAACCCTATTATCTGAACATGAGACTGCCGGACGGCAAGGATCAAGATGAAGAGTTCATTCTCATTTCTCCTTTCACTCCAAGGTCAAGAGACAATATGTCTGCGTGGATGTGCGGAAGGTGTGATGGCGACAATTATGGTCAGTTGATTGTCTATAAGTTTCCCAAAGGAAGCAACATCAATGGTCCGCGCCAGATAATGGGACTGGTTAAGAAGAATGAGGATATTTCAAAGTTTCAGACTTTGCTGGGTCAACAAGGCTCAAAAGTAATCTTTGGAAACCTCCTTGTGATTCCGATGAACTCGGGCTTGCTCTATGCTCTACCGGTCTATGTTCAGGCTAACGATGCCAATAGTCTGCCCGGTATGAGCCAGGTGATCGTCGCTACGGGAGACCGAGTGGCGATGCGCCCTACGCTCAACGGAGCAATCTCAGAACTGTTCGGTGCTGAGGCTATCTCTGGAACACCTCCGGACGATACCAAACCGGCAGAGCCAGCTAATGCCGACAATCCTGTCAAAACAGGGAACGTTGCATTGCCCGCAAATGCTCCGAAGGACCCAATCTCTAAGCTCAATGCCGCTTATCAGAAGGCGAGACAAAAGCAAATAGAGTATGACAAATCACTCGATGATCTTGGAAAAGCAATCGGTGACCTTCAAAGCTCCAAAAAATCAAAGTAAGTCGAAGTTAAGTCGAAAGTAAACAGTGGACCGGGTGATAATCTCCCGGTCCATTTTCATTTGAGATTACGATGCATGAAGATTAGCCCTCAAAATTCCATAGAGTAGGCATCATGGTAAACTAATTTCCATCGAATAGAACCTATTTACCGCATCCGGAGTCGCTACTTTGACCTTTCATGTTTCACACCGTAGTCTGTTTCTCTCCTCAGCAATACTTCTGAGCATCGTATGCGCCACGGGTTGTGGCAGAAAGAAGATTGCCAGCAATACCGCCTCTCCGACACGACCCCGAAAACAAGATGTTGTTCAAAATG
This sequence comes from uncultured Chthonomonas sp., assembly GCA_903886985.1. Taxonomy (GTDB): domain Bacteria; phylum Armatimonadota; class Chthonomonadetes; order Chthonomonadales; family CAJBBX01; genus CAISOI01. The sequence goes on along the minus strand of CAISOI010000292.1, from coordinate 2,598 downwards.
GCATACCCTATGACGATATCTGTGTCCGAGCACAAAGTGCACGCATTCCCGTAATCATGTACCACGATATCATCAAGGAGCGCGGTCGAAAGTCAGTCTGGTTTGATTGCACTGTGGAAGAGTTAAAACAGCACATCGAATTCCTTAAAAAAGAGGGTGCGGTTCCCATCTCCCTGGATCAGCTTTACAAACACCTCAATCAGGGCGCACCCGTACCCGACAAAGCGATTGTGCTCACGTTTGATGATAACTATCAGGGATTTTATGACAACGCCTATCCGCTGCTGAAGGAATTGAAATGGCCCGCCGCAATGTTTGTTCACACAAACTTCGTGGGCGATAAGAAAAATGACCATCCCAAAATGACATGGGAAACCCTCATGCAGTTGGACAAAGAGGGGTTGGTAACCATCGGTTCGCACACACTTTCGCACCGCAGACTGGCGGACATTACGCCCGAAGAACAACAAGAAGAGATCACCAAGTCGAAATCGATCTTGGAAGGCAAGCTGGGTCACCCAATTCCGTATTTCGCCTATCCAGAAGGCAGCAACAACGAAACAACCCAAAAACTAACGCGCGCTGCCGGATACACAATGTCCTTCACTATTGTTAATGGCGCGGCAGAAGAATCTCCTAACATCGTTGCAGTCAATCGCTATCTGCATACCAAGATCGAAAAAGCATGGGCGAACGCACGACAGAAAACAGTGGACGTACCTGCCGCAATCGTAGAGATGGAATATAAACCATCACCCGTAAAACTCATCGTGGGCGAATTCGCCGGTGTCAAGATGGGGCTGACAACGGGAGGTCTACCAACAACGGTGCACTCTCCAGGTAGGACCAGCGTTGGCGACTTCGTGGCAGACCAAAAGGGAGTCGCGGGAATCAATGGCACTTTCTTTGCCGATGCACACGTCAATGGCACCGACAATAAGCTGATTGGTCCCTCCCAGGTTCCCGCAGAAAATATCTATGTGCCGGATGATACTCCTGAAAGATTGCCGAGATTGGTCAATCGACCTATGATTGTTTGGGGACCCAAAAAGGTCGCTATTTTCCCATTTCAGCCCGGCACCATGAACAGCCCAGACGCCATAAAATCCTTCATGCCAGATTACACAGATGCATTTCTTGCGGGCGCCTGGTTGGTTCACAAAGGCATAGCGCAAACCGCCGAGCAGATGGAAGCGCAGGCAGCCAGCGACTATCAGGAGACGCGGCGGCGCGCATTTCTGGGACTGAATGCGAATGGGGAGTTTGTAGCGGGGGCATCGCTTGAGGTGATCTCGACCTCAAAACTCGCAGAAGCAGCAGCAGCGGCAGGGGTCCAAGAAGCAATCTTAATGGATTCTGGCTTCTCAACTTCGCTTATCTATAACAACAAGATTATTGTTACAGGGCACACCGCAGAGAGCATTCCATCAAGACCTGTTCCTCACGCGATCGTATTTAAGGGAGAACTCGCCCCAATAACCGATCCTGTGATCAATGAGTTCTTTACCAAAGCAAATCCAGCTTCTGGACCAGAAGCTATCAAAGCCACGGAAGACCCAACCCCACGGCGTACAAAACGAAAGAAAAAGAAGAAGCACGACGACGACGCGCCTCCACCGGACAGTGCTATCATAGTCCAGCCTGACAAAAGCAGTGATGACAAATCGGTGCCGGACAAGCCAGAGCCAGACAAACCCAACCCGGATAAACAGACGTCGGAGAAGTCCAAAAGAAAAGACGTCACACCAGCAACTTCAACGGACCCTCCTAATTAGGGGGGTCCGTTTCCTTTTCATCAATAGTTTCCCTATCGGTATTCAAATATCCTGAATTATTCAGGCACAATCGAATATCAATCGTAGTACCGAATTCCTTTCAAAACGACCGCAACCGACAATCCCAACACAAACCATCTTCGACCAAATGGACCTCAACTCTTCGTAGACGACTTTTGGCCACATTAATTAATTTCTTATAATATTTTCACTAAAGTGCTTGACAGATCAAATAATTCACTATATCATGGACTATCGTACTTGTCCTGTTGCAGTAAAGCCATGATTTGTAGTTGTCCCCTTTGACAAACCCGAGAACTTTCGGGAGGCTGCCAATGTCTCGAAATAGGTTGTACATAATTCTCTTCTCCTTGGTTGCTTGCTCAGGCTGCGCTCCAAGCCGTCCAGCCATCGGGCCCAAACCTATCGCGCCTAACCCGGTGACTCACCTTTCCCGTCCGTCCGGCATTATTTCGGTTGCGTCTAATCCAGAAGTCAAACACGCCGAGCAGCTCTTTCAAAGTGGCGATGTAAAGTCTGCCAAAGCAATCATAGATCGCCTATTGGCGCAGCCAAACCTCTCTGAAGCAGACAAAAAGTACCTCCTGACTCAACAGTCCATTTGCGCACACGCTTTGGACCCATCACTCCCAGACCCTCACAAACCGATTGTGGCCACATCACCAGTTCGCAATTCACGACGCCCAGATCAGGCAGACTGCGGTCCACGAGCACTCGTTATTGCACTGGAAAAACTTGGGGTTCGTGCGGATGTAGCATCTCTTAGGAAGGTGGCAGGCACAACGGGATACGGAACAAATCT
>CAISOI010000291.1 GCA_903886985.1 uncultured Chthonomonas sp. | reverse complement strand
GCAGCTGCAAACCTTGTCGCCGCACTGAAAATTGCAGAACAGATCAATCAAGGCGTTATTGTGACAATATTTTGTGATAATGGAGACCGATATCTGTCAGAGCGATTCTGGAAGGACGATAGTGGTGATCCAATTATCTAAACAGGTGGACGAACAAATCCGACAGCATGGAGTTGACGACTTCCCATTCGAATGCTGTGGTGTACTGTTGGGTAAGGTCACACCCGATAACCGACAAGTGGGACGCATAAAGCGCCTCGACAACGTACATGAAGATGGCCATGAACGAAGATTTCTGATTGCACCTGACCAGATGTTTCAGTTGGAAAAAGAGGCACGGTCAAACGGGGATTCAATCATTGGGTTTTACCATTCCCATCCGAATCATCCTGCCAAGCCGAGTGAGTACGATCGAGAATGGGCTTGGCCATGGTACAGCTACATTATTCTTTCCGTAATGGAAGGTGAACCCTCCGAAATGACTTCATGGACATTGGACGAAGACCGCCAGTCCTATACGGCGGAAGTTATTGAGGTTGCGGATTAGTTTCTACGCAGCTACAGAATATATAGTAAAAAAACAACGGAGATGGATATATGCCGGTTACAATACTTGTCCCGAATGCTTTACAGAAATACACTGGCAACAGTGAAGCCATTACAGTTGAAGGTGGAAACGTCGGAGAAGCTCTAAAATCTCTAGCCATTTCCTATCCAGAATTGAAGAAACACATCTTTAACGAACAGAATGAACTTCGACAGTTTGTTAATGTTTATGTTGGCAATGATGATATGCGCTCTCTGCAAGGGGAAGAGACCCCCCTGAATTCTGGAGACGAACTAACAATAGTGCCTTCAATTGCTGGCGGTTTGGATGCACTGATTGAAGATGTGAGTGATACCAACCTGAACAAAGATGAGCTCTTGCGATATAGTCGCCATCTCATCATGCCCGAAGTTGCGTTGGACGGCCAGAAACGGCTAAAGGCGGCAAAGGTACTATGCATCGGAGCCGGTGGACTTGGTAGTCCACTTGCACTCTACCTAGCAGCTGCCGGTGTGGGCACATTAGGCATTGTCGAGTTTGACGTTGTCGACTATACCAATCTTCAGAGACAGATTATTCACGGTACCGAAGACGTAGGACGACCAAAGTTACAATCAGCGATGGATACCCTGATGAGCATCAATCCATTTGTAAATGTTATAGGGTACGAAGAGCCAATAACATCTGAGAATGCTATGCGCATAATCGAACCATATGACATTGTAATCGATGGAACGGACAATTTTCCGACCCGCTACCTGGTCAACGATGCCTGTGTCCTACTTGGCAAACCAAACGTGTATGGTTCAATATTTCGCTTTGAAGGCCAAGCTTCCGTATTCTGGGCGGAGAAAGGCCCATGCTACCGGTGCCTTTATCCCGAGCCACCACCACCAGGTATGGTACCGTCCTGTGCTGAAGGAGGCGTTTTAGGAATTCTTCCTGGTACTATTGGACTGATCCAAGCGACCGAAGCCGTAAAGCTCATTCTCGGCATTGGCGAACCGCTAATCGGCCGGCTCGTGCTCTACAATGCGTTGAAGATGCAATTTAGGGAGTTGAAATTACGCAAGGATCCAGATTGCCCAATCTGCGGCCCCAATCCTACAATTACGGAACTCATTGATTACCAAGAGTTCTGCGGACTACCAAAACAATCGGAGGAAGTTGTGAGCGATAACAATCCTTTAGAAATTACAGTTGTGGAACTGAAACAACGATTCGATAACGGTGAACGCCCGATAGTCATTGACGTGCGGGAAACATACGAATACGATATTGCCTCAATGCCATTTACTAAGTTAATCCCAATGAATGAAGTCCATGCTCATTTGGATGAAATTCCGAGAGATCAGGAAGTTATTCTTCATTGTAGATCAGGCAAACGATCGCAAACAGTTTTAGAATATCTACAAACGCAAGGCTATACCAATCTCAAGAACCTCAAAGGTGGTATTACTGCCTGGTCAAATGAAATAGACCCCTCAGTGCCAACTTATTAGGCAATAAAAGCTCATAGTCAGATAACAATAACGACCCCTTCTCCTTTTCGAGAAGGGGTCGTTATTATAGGATACATACGAAGGCTTAGCTGCTAATGATCACTTAAGTTGAGTATGTATGTTAAAAGATTAGGAACTACACCAAACAGGACAACGGCTGCTGTAGAAACAACTAAAGCCGTGCGCGCCCCACCCACATTCGTTGGAGCCGGCGTCGGTTCCTCAACGGGTTCCTCAAAGATCATTAGATACACAACCTTCAGGTAGTAGTAGATAGCTATCGCGCTTGCCACACCCATCCAAATCGACAGGTTAATTTCGTGTGCTTGAATTGCTGCCGTGAATATCTGCCACTTTCCAATGAAGCCCATCGTCGGTGGAATACCACCCAGCGACAGCATAAAGAACATCATTGAGTATGCTGCCAAGGGTCTCTTACGAGCAAGCCCTTTTAGATCGTTCAGTTGTTGGTAGTCTTTGCCCTTATTACTCAAGTAGACGAGGACGCCGAAAGCTCCAAGCGTCATGAAAGTGTAAGCGAACAGATAGAAAACGGCTCCGTTCGTTGCCAATTCATTTATCAGGTTGCCGTTTTTCGGATCAGTTGAATGGGACAGGGCAACTACGGCAACCAAGAGGTACCCTGCGTGCGCTATGCTTGAATATGCCAGCAGCCGCTTCAGGTTTGTCTGGGTAACCGCCAATAGGTTGCCAACGATCATAGTAAAGATTGCGATCAGCTGGAACGCCTTAGCCCATACCAGATGGATTGGCATCAGTGCGGAGAACACTCGCATAATTGCAATGAAAGCCGCAATCTTTGCAACTGACGCCATGAATGCAGTTACGGAAGTCGGGGCACCTTCATAAACGTCCGGTGTCCATTGATGGAACGGAATAACCGCCGCCTTAAACCCAAGACCAATCAGAACCAGAGCAACACCCGCCAATAACATCGGCGATACGGACGGATCGATCTTCGAAACTGCAACTAAAAGTTTGTCGAGATTGGTTGTTTGGGTTGCGCCATAAATGAGAGCAATACCATAGAGTAAGAATGCTGAAGCAAATGCCCCCAGCAGGAAGTACTTAACACTCGCTTCTTCAGATTTGGCTTCAGTTCGAGCAAAACCGGCAAGGATGTACAGCGCAAAGGAGAGAACTTCAAGTCCGAGAAACAGGACGATCAACTCATTTGCGGCGACCATGATCATCCCGCCCGAGACAGACAGAAGCACTAATCCGTAATACTCTCCATGTTCCAGATTACGGTTTTTTAAATAAGAAGATGCGAGCAATATCGATAACGCTGCGGTTACGAGAAGAGCGAGATTACCACAGAATGCAAGGTAATCAACGCGTATTCCTTCTGCAAATGCTGTTTGAGTGACATCCCCGAGTAGAGCGTGGTTTGTGAAAGTGTAGTACGCCGCAATCAGAACCCCAAAAAGAGACATTACTACATTCATGTTCTGGTTTTTCTTCCATGCGAAGGTGTCCCCTATAAGGATCAACGCAGCGAAGCCCCATAACGCAAGAATAGGCGCAATCTGGACAATACTGAAAACAACTCCGGAGTTACTAATGGGTGGATTCATTCTTAACTCCAGTACTATTTAGCTTTGGTTTTGCGTGTGAAGATTTGAAAACGCGCTCTTCAAGCGGGTCAATGGCCTGTAATCCAACACTGGTTTGCAAGTGTTTAACCGATTTAGTGAGATAGTCTGTCCATGTAGTCAAATAGCAGCCAAACCAGAATACTAGAACTACCAATGGAACCAATATGGCTTTCTCACGGAATGTGAGGTCAGGAAGATGATTATTTGACTCATGAGTAACGGGGCCTGTAAATACTCTTTGGAACATCCAGAGCATATACACCGCAGAAAGGACCATTCCAGTCGCGGCAATTCCTGTCCAGAAGGAGCCTGCAAAATCAGAGACGTATGCACCTTGCAAAATTGTGAACTCGCCTACGAAGCCATTGGTCAGCGGCAATGCAATCGACGAAAGCATTGCAATCATAAAGAAAGCAGAAAGTACTGGCACGATCTTCTTAATTCCACCGTACGCGACAATGTCACGAGTGTGTTTTCTCTCATAGAGCATACCCACAAGGAAGAAAAGCATTCCAGTGGAAACACCGTGGTTTAGCATCTGTAACACTGCTCCCGTAATCCCCAACGAAGTAAATGAGAATATACCGAGCATAACAAATCCGAGGTGACTCACGGACGAATAGGCAACCAATTTCTTCATATCAGGCTGAACTGCAGCAACAACTGCACCATATACTATCCCGATGACCGCAAGCGTAATGAATAGCCAAGCAT
>CAISOI010000290.1 GCA_903886985.1 uncultured Chthonomonas sp. | reverse complement strand
CTTGGGGATGACCGCTGCGGATTACTCCATCTTGTTTACGAAAAGTCTCTGGAATGGTGCCCATTAAAAACGTTGCCGTTATATCTGCTCGATAGGGTGGCATTGCCTCCCGCATTGGCAGCCACCATGCCTCTGGCACAGGTGGGCTGTTCCATGTCGCAGGGTCCGTGAGCACTCCTGTCTGCGTCGGCATTACCAGAGTGCCAGCAGTGGTAAGAACATTCTCCAGTGCCTCAATTACAGCTTGTGCCCCGCCGCAAACATAACCCATTTTGCTCATTGAGCTGTGAACGATGACGGTGTCGCCGGCTCGCAACCCTATTGCGACTAGGTCCTGTTCTATTTGAGGCTGAAGAACCAGCTGTTTCTGCGATGTCTCCATTTACTCACTCTTCGGCTTGGGAGTAGGTGGACCAAACACTGGCGTCGGTGGTCCGAACGGCTTTGCCGGAGCTGTTTGAATAGGCAATTTGATATTTGGTCGCCTTCTTACGGGTCTGCGAATCTCGGGGCTGATCCGCTTGGAGACTACGTTCTTCAATCTCTCCAAGGTTACTTCCACAGGAACGTTAGCGGTAAGATTGGCAGTGGTCGTCATTTTTCCCCAGCTCAAGGTCACTTTCTGATCGACAGCACTCTGCACTGTTACGGTGGCAATATCCAGACTATAAGTGATTATCCTCGCCTTTATCGGAGCTAACGGCGCAGTAATATTGAAATAATAAGGCGTCATTCGGTTCGTGCCAGCGGGCAGCAAATACGTCGCAGGCAGGGTCAACTGCTCAGCACGAATTCCTGCGATGTAGGCTTCGGCGGGCTGATTCTTCAATAGGAGACTTTCGGCCTCCTGCAAAGCATCTCGGGCAAAGAAGCTCTGTTGTGCACCAGCGTGAATGAAGTGAAGGGAGTCAAGAAGATCGATGGTGTCCTGCCACTCCGCAATCGCCCAACCCCGCGCTCTTTCGTTGGCGATATCGGCAACAAACCGGGCCGCGAAACTGCCGTCCTTAGCAATTAGAAGGGGTATGTTCTGAGCATCGGCAGACGATACCACTAGTCGATATTGCTTGTCCGGACTGGTTGGGAATAAGGTCGGCAAAAGGATCCGCCAGGAGCCATCTTTCTGAAAAGTGGGAATTGCGGTGACATTCATAAAGGAATTTGGGCCCGTGTCTTCATCACGAATGGCGACCGTTATTCTCAAGGGAAGGGTTCCAGATTTGGGATACAAAATGACTTCGTTAATGCCAAAACCATCCGTTGGTACTCGAAAGCTCCGTGAATATTTTCCTGCGATGTCAGGTGCATTGCTGGTATTGTCGGCGACCGGGAGCCACTCAGCCCCGGCAGGGTTTTCTATCGACCTTATGAATTCTGAGAGCACCTTCATTAATGGGCGATTATTTGAATTATGAAGAGTGATGTACCGTGCGCCGCAGGCATAAGAAGCACGGATGGTTGCCAATAACTGCGGATCACTATCCTGAGAACAATCGAGATGCGGTAGGGCGATACGACCTCGTTCGCGTTCTTTGAGCAGCCAAGGCAACATGGTATTTGCTGAGGAGTATTCGCCACCGCTGCGTCCATTTACCACATACCCCAATTCTAAGCCCGGATGCCCCGAACCCAGCGCATTCAGCGGAAAGAGTGGCATTGCAAACGGTTCGGTAAATAGATTTCGTCGAGGAATATCGTTGACAAAGAAGGGCTTGCCTTCTATTATGCGGATAGGTGTCGGCGGCAGAGTATTGAACATCCAGTCGATAATTCGCTGTTGCTGCCGCGCCAGATTCAGGTGCAGCCAATTCCTCTCTTGAAGGTTCAAGCCGTCTCTCGGGTCCAAATTAACACCCTCTTTTAATGCGTCCGAAACAACGAAAGGGTTAAAGTCGGACATTAAGTTATTGCGAGGCTTTCCATTCACCTTGGTATATGTAGTGTCATCTACTCCCTGCGCCCAATATATGCTTCCGTCACCCGTGGAAAGATCCGATGGCAATAACCCGGCTTTACCTGTCTGAACCAATCGCTCACGCGCTTCGCGCCACGCCGTCAGTGCCTGAGTGAAGCGAATGCGCCGCAATTGATTGAGACGCGGATGGTTGAATGTCAGGTAGGGACTGCCTTCCCCGGTTGCACCGTTGGGTGTCGTCAACCCATAGCGCTTGTCGTAGTGGTCTCCCATTAACGCCTTAAGATTTGAATCCTCAATCATGTTGTCCGCGTCAAAGGTCACCTGCTGATAAGGCAAATCGAGAAATGTGTTGCCAGCTCCATCGGGCACACCCTTTGGCAAACCGCCTCCATGAAATTGAAAGGCAAATCTAAGTGGAACATTCGTTGCCTCGGCGAGAGCAACCAATCTCTCAATCTCAGAGGCATTTTCCTGAACAGTTCTAGCGCTGAAATTGTAAAGAATCGCGGCTTCACCTGCCAGATAAGGACTGTTGGGAACCTGTTGCGAGATCCGTCTCAGGGTTTCTTGGTCAATGTTGAATCCATCTTGTTTGGGACTTACTACCGCAACATGCAATCGTGCAGGTCGGCTGCCAGGCAGAGGCGCACAAAGACCTGAATAGAGCCGCAATGAGCTGACAACTATCGGGATTGATGATTTCTTGTCTGCCAAGACTTCAACCAAAGTCCGTGATCTCGTCGGCAAGACCGTAATGAAGAAGGAACGGGTTGTCCCACCGCCAGGATCGACATCGGATATGATTAGCGCTTTTTTGCCATCTACTTTTACGTGGAATATCTGTTGCTTGCCAATGTTAACGGGATTCGTTGCAATAGTGATCATCAGGCTGAGAGGCTTTGAGTCCGGTGTTCGAAGCGAGGCCGATATCGCATATCCAGGGTTAATTCTAACGCCTGAGATGGGATTGAGGGTCGTTCCAAGCACGGCTGCATTCTGAACTATGATACTGGTGCCCAAATCTAAATTGTGCGATGATCTGGAGCTGACCGAATCGAATTTTAAATTGTCGACAATCGTTACTTCTTCCGCTCGACCAGCTATCGCGAATTGATAGAGAAGACTAACACAGATGAGGGCGGAATGACAGAGTATTCGGGACAAATTGTTATCTCAGAACCTTCCAGGCAAGAATACGGTACTTAAAGAACAGTTTCGCGGTAGGTGCTTATTCGATTAGCACATGAGTTTCTCCTACTCTTGAACTCAGTTTCCAACCAACATTAAAGGGAAGTACACTGTTTACGCGGAATGTAATTGTAACTAAGTGTAGTAACCGAAAAGCAAAGTATCATAGTTAGTATTGCTGAGTCGTTGAGCTATTTTGCTTATTGAGTGGAGAGAAATGAAAAAGATATCATTTTGTAGGTCGATTGCCCCGTTCGGACTGGGAGTAGTTCTAGGTGCTCTCACAGTTGGGTGTCAGGCACAGATTCAGACGGTCGGCCCCGGACCTGGCCACTCTCTTCACGGAGAAGCTTTCAACGAAGGACCACGCCAAGGTGCATACCTGATGAAGGGTATGTCGAATGTACATTTCCCAGTAACTACCAAATCCAAATTGGCACAGAAGTTCTTCGATCAGGGAATTTCGATGCTGCATGGTTTCTGGTATTTCGAAGCGGAACGCACTTTTAGGCAAGTGAACAAGCTCGACCCAAATTGCGCAATGGCATATTGGGGCATGGCAATGGCGAATGAAAATAACGAGGCACGAGCCAAAGAGTTCATTTCTAAAGCAGTTGAAAAGCGCACGACAGCGACTGATCGAGAAAAGATGTACATTGACTCGCTGGCGACATTTTACAATCTTGACGGAAAAGAAGCGGACAAAAAGAAACGTCATGTCGCAAAGATAGCCAAGCTTACAGAGTTATGCCGAAAATATCCTGACGACATTGAAGCCAAGGCATTTGTAGCAGTTGAAATTTGGGAGAATCAAGGCCTCGAACGAATGTGGAGCCAGGGAGGAATGGAGTTCCTTCT
>CAISOI010000289.1 GCA_903886985.1 uncultured Chthonomonas sp. | reverse complement strand
TGGAAAGTCCTTCACCATGGAGTGGGACCCGAAGGTGATTGCGCGGGAGAAGCCGTGGTTGGAGCATCTTGCGGAGGAGTTGTTACGGCAATATAGGAAGGATAAGTTAGTAAATCCACCTCCGGCCGGATTAACGCAAAGCCAATTGGCCAACAAATACATCGCCGCGACGGAAAGGTTGAGACAGCTTGAAACAACCGACCCAATGCAAACGGATCCTGCAACTCGAACGGCGCAGGAAAAGCAGAGTCATTGGGCTAGTCTCATATCGCCTGTCAATTGGTACAGATACTATCTGGAAAATCTCAATAAGCAAGAAATACTTGACGCGATCATTTCTGACCAACCGTTTCGAAAGTTCCCGTTTGGCATCGAGATGGATCGAAAGGCGCTTCATAAAATAGCCGACTTTGACCGCGCTCAGGCCGAGATCGATATTTCCGAATCCAAGCGGAAAGACCCAAAGATTTTGGATTACTGGAGAGCGATCGTACTGGAAAAATGGGATGAGACCGCCAATACAGTTTCAATTGGATGCCGTCGGATAAAGTTCAATCCAGCAATCTTTGCTCTGTACAATCAAATTGTTACTCAACAACTGACTGAGTGGCAGATCCCATGGCAGGCCCCGTCTGAAGGCAAAGAACTAGCAATGCAACTGGATCTTCTTGGACGATCATGTAAACGTTTTCGCGAAGATCTGCGCAAACTTGGTAAGTCGATGACTGCAAGAATTCCGGCGAAAGAGCCGATCGATATCACCGGACCATTCCCAACGGAAAACCTGTCCCAGATATTGGAGCGCTGGGCGATCCAATATCATCACGAAGTGGTGATGGAGATACTCCCCGATTGGGATTTCGTCGGCACGAATACCCCAGACCCAGCGCTGGGAGAACATGAACGCCCGTTGAAGTCGTTCAGCCTGAAGCGAGCGCTCGATACAGGACTCTTTCACCCTTTTGCTGTTGATGGCGTAACCTGCTTCCAGCACGAAGGCGCAAGCCTGATGCGACGACGGGGACTGCCATTTGCAGCGATCTTCGCAATGGAGAAGACGAGACGAAAGCGAGAGGTTTCTGGCCAAACCAGGAGTCTGCACACATTCGCAGAGCTCGATGCGTTCCAGCGTATGATCTCGGATTCAGACTGTGCACGACTATCAGAAGTGTGGAATTTCCGAGGTACGGACTTGAACTCAGTGGCGATGCAAAGAGCGCTTCACATTCTCTTTTCAGGATTGACAACTCAGGAACGAAACGATCTGCTATCATCAACCAATTTCGATAGTCCTGTCAATCGAACAGTCTCCTCTTTTGGAGCAAAAACAACTCGTCGCCTTGCAAGGTACATTGCAGAACTAACTATGACTGGAATGCCTGGATACAAAAATGTGGATGTTCTCAAAGTGGGACTTATCGATCGAGTAGGCAGCATGGACATTGAATTGAAAAGGATTCATTTCACGGATCGAGTTGAGCTGGAAGTCAACCTTTTGATTCTCCCTGGACCCAACGAATGGCAAAAGCCGATTGTAAGCTTCTTGATCAATGTAGAATTGCCACCGATGGCCAAATAGTTCCAAAGTAGACCTAATGCTTAGATGAATTGACCCTCTCCACTTTCACAATCACCGGACGTGACGTGACAATATTCCCCGCCACATCCGTAACTGCCAAATAATACGCCGTCGGCTTCGCGGCAGGCAGTTCCGCGACCACTCTCTTTCCTTCCACCTTCGCCGGAATGTTCAGCCACTTCCTCTCCTGCCACTTGCCGCTCTCCGAGGTGTAGTAGAGTTCCGCCTTTGTCGGTACCGTTGACGTTGTTAATGTCGCCTCAACTGTTGAACCTTTAACCCGCGTCGTACCCAACCGTTCGATTGCTGGTTTGCCTGTCAAAATATTGTCCACAAAAGCATCAACAATTCCGAAGGTCCAAATGTGTCCGTGCGGAAGTCGCAGCTGAACAGAGAGCGTCTTCGGTGCATGAACCAGATCGTATCCTTTGCGGTAACTTTCCAACGTATAGGCAAAATCGTTGGTGCCATTCAAAAAGAGAATCGGGCATTTTGTCCCGCCAATATACTGCGAAGGATCGAAGTATTTTACCCAGCGGTCGCGCTGTTCCATGGGCATCTTATCCAGAATTGGCTCCTTCCAATAGCTGTCCTCGTGCAAAAACCCACAGCCATAGACCGGTACAGCGACCTTAAACCGGTGGTCAACTCCAGCAATGATACTCGTCAAATATCCACCCCAGCTGATGCCCGTCAATCCGATTCGGTTCTTGTCGACCTCCGGTCGGCTCTCTAGCAGCGAGTGAGCACGGATAACTGCCGCGACGGCATGATAAGTCCACATCTCCTTGGCTTCGTTGTCGCCAAAAGCGCGGAATTTGGTTGTGTCGCTCTGGTCTGGTCCTCCGTCCGGCAGACGACCCTGCGGACCATTGCCAGAGAGGTCCATGGCAATCGCAGCGTACCCACGCTCAGCCCAGTGCTTTGCCCAATCGGAAAATGCCGTGCCTCCCCCACCGTGTACCAGTACCATTCCAGGAAATGGTCCCGTTCCGGAGGGTGCCGCATAATAGGCGAACACATGGGTCGGCTTCCCACCAAAAGGCTCACCCTCATAAACGACTGTCTGTACCAGCCCAACTTTTTCACCGAATACGGCTGCCGGTGCCTTGGATAAGAGCTTCATGTCCCATAACTTTTGGTCTGCACAATTTCCCGGAACGGAAATCGGTAAAGCGAGTATGCAGAGAATAATGACTGTATAGAACCGTCGTATGACCATGGATGGAAACCTCCATAAATTGCAATATTGATTTGATGGATACTCGATGTTGAGGCATTTTGTGCAGACGCAATCAAACGAACAGATACTCGGAAAGTAGCAAACTCAAAAAACAACCCGCCGATTTCTCGGCGGGCTGTTTATTAGTTTTGATCCAGAGATTTATCCAACCAACGACTACGCAGTCACTGCGAACCCGTTTTTGAATTCGGCAATCGCATTCTTCAATGCGCCTTCGATCTCCTTGGACATCGCTCCCGTCATGCGGATGCTCTCTGCGATTTCAGGATACTTTTCAGCAGCAAATGCTGCAAAGCCGCTTTCGAACCGTCGGACATCCGCAACTGGTACATCATCCAATGCTCCGGACATACCCGCATAGATGACGATGACCTGAAGCTCAACTGCGAGCGGTTGGAACTGTGGCTGCTTCAAGAGCTCAACCATACGCGCACCACGCTGCAATTGTGCCTGAGTCGTTTTGTCAAGGTCGGAAGCGAACTGTGCAAACGCTTGGACTTCACGATATTGCGCGAGATCAAGTTTCAATTTACCAGCGACAGCCTTCATTGCCTTGATCTGTGCATTACCACCGACGCGGGAAACAGAAATACCGACGTTGATAGCAGGTCGGACTCCAGAATAGAAGAGGTCCGATTCCAGGAATATCTGTCCGTCCGTGATCGAGATGACGTTGGTCGGAATATATGCCGAGACGTCGCCCGCCTGAGTTTCGATAATCGGAAGTGCGGTCAAGCTGCCACCGGTTGTCGAAATCTTTCGAACTTCAAGACTATCCGCATTTGCCATCTCTGCAAGCGCTTTTGGTGCAGCAGATTTGCCATGCTCACCTTCGTAAACTTTGCCATCCACACCCGTCGCCGTTCCGGCTGGCGCGTCTTTTGAGACGATGACGAAATCTTCGCGAAGTTTACAAGCTCTCTCCAGCAATCGTGAGTGGAGATAGAAGACGTCTCCAGGATATGCTTCTCGTCCCGGTGGACGGCGCAGGAGCAATGAAACCTGTCGGTAGGCAACTGCGTGCTTGGAAAGATCATCGTAAACACAAAGGACGTGTCCACCGTTATCTCGGAAATACTCGCCAATGGTTACACCAGTATAAGGGGCAATATACTGCATTGGGGCAGGATCAGAAGCGGTTGCACTAACGATGATGGTGTAATCCATCGCGCCCTGTGCTTCCAGCGTTCGAACAACGTTTGCAACGGTCGATTGCTTCTGTCCGATTGCAACATATACGCAGATGACACCGGAGTTTTTCTGATTGATAATGGTGTCGATTGCAACAGCGGTCTTACCGGTCTGTCGGTCACCGATGATAAGTTCTCGCTGACCACGACCGATCGGGATCATGGAGTCGACTGCTTTAAGTCCGGTTTGGAGCGGTTCTTTAACAGGCTGTCTGTCAACAACGCCTGGAGCCTTGGTCTCTACCGGTCGTCGTTCCGTAGCGACGATAGGACCTTTGCCGTCAAGAGGGTCGCCAGCAGCGTTCACGACGCGGCCAATCATTGCGGGGCCAACCGGAACCGAGATGATCTGTCCCGTACGTCGGACGGATGTGCCTTCCCGAATTTCAATATCAGGTCCGAGAATAACGGATCCGACATTGTCTTCTTCCAAGTTTAGCGCGATGGCGCGGATGATGTTGTTATCACTATCCGTAATTGGGTTCCCTTTTTCATCCAGGAACTCAAGCATCTCTCCAACCATACAGTCCATCAGGCCGTAGATACGCGCAATACCGTCCCCAACCTGCAGGACGGTTCCAACTCCTACCTCGTCGATCTTCTTGTCAAAAGCGCCAAGTTCTCGTTCAAGGATGGAGGTAATTTCTTCCGGTCTTATCGCCATTCTATTTGCTCCATTACAAGCAAGTTCTCGTAATATCGTTAATCTGCATGCGGTGGACCCGCCTAGCAGTATACTTGCAAGCTATTTCAGTCGTCGCCCAGTGAGCAGAGCTTCCGACTTTTGTTCCGCGCTCTCGGTCGTCGATTTTACTAATCCGACCCCGGGAGCATACCACTGTGTATTCGTAACCGTCTGATCCTTGCTACCTGCAATCTTCAAAGTGACAACCTGCGTAATTCGAAACGCCTGAAATGTTTCAGAAGTCGTTTTAACTTCCTCTGGCCCATCCAGCGTAAACTGGGCTTCGCCGGGAATTTCCATGTCAGGATATTTCAGCTTTCCCGACCACTTCCACTCTTTGCCGGCAACTAAATCCTTCGGCACTACCAACATCGGAGGCTCGAGCCCACCCGCCTGCGGGTAACCCGCCTTCGTCCTCAGGAGCCCCTCAGGCACTTCCTGATAAGTCTCCTGCGCAACGACTGCACCGTTTCTCTTTGTCTCAACCGTAAAGGTCTTGCTATCCTTTGCCGGTAAAATATTCCACTCTACAAGATTTGTAGTGTCGCCACTCTTCTCTTGGAGCGACCATTGCGACCCTGCCGTGTGCGGAAAAAGTTCCTTTGGCGGTTCAGCAACTTTTAAATCGGATCCATTGCCTGGAGCAGCCCCCTTTTTGAGGTCTACCGCTCCTAGTGCCTCGTCAATGACAGTTTTGTCATTCGAAGCATCATCGGTATGCTTTCTGGTTAATGCGGCTGGCTGACCATTCGAGCAACCCCCACAAAGCACCACAACCAAAGCACTAAATACCAGTAGTTCCCTGCACCAAAACCTATCATACCCAGATTTGCCTTGAGGCAAAATCCTGACGAAAGTACTACGCATCCATCTACGCCGTCATCGGTCCTGAAGCATATTTTCCCGAAGTCGCTCAAGCGAACCTCGGACACTTCCATCAATTACATTATCACCGAGCCGGACAATTACTCCGCCTAGTATGGAGGTATTCACCTCAACATCCAGTTCTATCTGCTTACCAGTGCGCTTTTTCAATCCGTCGATAAGTGAGTTCTTTTGTACATCGGACATTGGTGTAGCAACCGTCGCGGTTGCACGGATTAAACCATGCGCCGCATCTGCCATGAGACTATATTCTGTATTCACGGTGGGCAGAATATTCTCTCGCCCTTTATCTACCAGAAGCTTTAAGAAACTCAATGTTGTCGCCGAAATCTGACCTGCAAAAAGCTTCTCGATCAAATCAAGTTTCCGCTCAGAAGTGATCAGCGGACTTTCCATTGTCTCGGCAAGTCGCGGAGCAGATGACCAAGCCAATGCTAACTGAGAAAGATCTGTCCCAACAGCATCCTGACTGCCAACTTTAACTGCCGTATTAAACAGTGCACCGGCATACCGTTTTGCAACTTTTGAATCGACTACTTTACTCACGCTGGAGATCCAACCTTTCCAACGAAATCTGCAACCAGTGTATCGTGCATTCCTGCGTCCAAAGAACCTTCAGCGGCATATTGCGCAGCGCCAATAACGTCCTCAACAAACTTCCGTTGCAGACTGACTACTGCTTTTGCCCGCTCGCGTTCGAGTTCCATACGTCCACGGTTCTCGAGAGCTTCCACCGTTATTCTGGCTTCCACTAAAATCTTGTTTCGAAGATCATCTGCCTCTTTGACAGCCTCGTCAAGACGCGCTTTGGCTTCGTCTTCAATCTTCGCCAGTCTATTGCGGTAGTCATTGCGAAGCTGTTCGGTCTCTTTGAGCGTCTCTTCGATCTGATCGGCTTGATGCGCAATGTCCAACTGGCGCTGGGTAAGGCTCGGCTGGATCATCGTCGGCCAGATAAATTTCAGGATGACAAAGACAACCACCAACAGCCCAAGACCTTTAACGATCAGCCATTGAATATCGTTAATGTCGCCCGGGTGTTCAAGTATAAATGGGTTGTGAAGTAATTTACTGAAATCCATCTTTAGAGCCTTCTGATAACCTGATTAATTTCGTGCGGTCTGCTTCGCGATGTATTCGTCAACCAATTTTCTTTGCGAATCTTTCACTGGAATGCCTAGGGCTTTCGCCAGTGTGTCGGAAGCAACCGTATCTAGAGAACCTCGCATTGCTGCAAGAGACTCGTCCGACTCTTTGAGAATCGCCACAGTACCATCTTTCACCATCTGCTCTGATTGCTCACGCGCTGCGGCGATCATTGCTTCTCGCTGAGCTTGTGCATCTCGAACAGTGGTTTGGATTTGACCACGCGCTTCTGCCTCGATTCCGTTTAGTCGTACCTGATACTCCGCACGAAGCTTTTCCAGCTCAGTGCGCGTATTATCGATCGCTTGGTATGCCGACGTGACTTCCTTCTTTCGGTTATCCAGATGCGTGAGCATCGGTTTCCAAAAGCTCTTGTCAAGGATAAAGAGCAAAACCAGAAACAAGACGCCATTCAAAAGAATGACCATCGGATCAATATTTAGAGATTTGAGAAGAGTATCGAGCATCTTCGACTAAACAATCCTTCAACGAAAATTCTTGCAATCAAGCATTAGTCTGATTGAGTTAGCTTTTGCCAACCTGTTCCGAACTATCTTCGAACTGACTCCGAAGATAAACTGCATGATTGCGAACTACGCGACAGACGGTTCTAAAACCGTCTGTCAACTAATTTGTGACTTACTTGGACGCGCTAATCGCCTGAACTGCCTGATCTGCGGTAAG
>CAISOI010000288.1 GCA_903886985.1 uncultured Chthonomonas sp. | reverse complement strand
GGAATTAACAGAATCTGATGAATATAGATCAAGAATACATAGATTTTGCTAAAGATGCATATAACCAATGCTGTAATTGGTTTGGAACTCCTGAAGACGAGGATTGGCCCTACTCAATCGAGCTATTCCCTCGAGATGGCTGTTGCCGGATGAAATTACTCCATGAGTATTTCATTGCTGTCCGATCTTCATACAAATGCACTGAGCAAATTAAATCGACAATTAGCCACGAAATGTACCATCGTGTAACTATGAGTCGCAATACGTTAAGAAAAAATGTTTGGTTCGATGAAGTATTGGCGAAACTTACTCAATTCCACTTCATGGACATTTCAGGATATTCGGAATATGCCGACTATTCATTGCGGCGAAACTTAGAATCGTGCACAACTATACATCCAGCAAGGTTGAAACGAATACGTAGATCCCGATTCAACTTTTGGTTTGCAAGAGAAGGTTACCCACGCAATTTTGGCGTTTCCGTTAGGAGATTGGCAGTGTCTGCTTTAGAGGAACTATCTTGGGAGACTATGTGTGTTGCAGCTTCCTCCAATTCATGGGACGACTGGATTGAGAATATTGAGCCTTCTGAACGCGCCAAAGTAAAACAGATTTTTGGAGTCTATTTTGATTGAATGGTTCTTGTAATTGGCAGCACCTAGTTATTTTTAGGGATTTGGACGATAGGCGTCCGTTCTAAAAGGGTAGGTTGTAACATCTCGAAACGACTGGAAATTGAACATGGAATTCGACATCATAGTGGTGATTGACAAAATAGACTTTGGTGCAGAATTTACTTTGCCAAGGTCATTTGTGTCATCATTCGGCGTCGCATTATAAGTGCCTATGAACGTATTCCAAAACAGGGGCGTGAATTTCCTGCTGGCCAGCTTTGCTATAGCGCGTGATGCAATTATGAACAGCCTAATACAGGCAGGAACTGAAGGTGAAACAGTCGCAATGATTTCTGTACAGAGTGAGTGGCCAAGTCTACGAAATAGTATTATCTTCCAGTCGTAGGAATCACGTACCACCTGGCCAATTCGATCGAAGCCAATCCCAATCCCAGATGCTCACCAACCCACAGAAGGTTGTAAAGAAATCCATTTTTCGAAAAGCGATTCCGGCTCGGTTGGTCCTTCGGCAAATCGTACAGGATGCTTGGTGCCCGAACTTGCATATCTGTCCCCATAATCCTAAGTGTCGAAAGGAATGCATTCCTCCATCGCTGAAGATCGATCAGATTTTAGTGTACGTGGTAATCGGGGTACACAGTGAGAACCTTGACTTCTTGGTCAACGGTGGTATAATTCAACCCGTTGTCACTCGTGTGGCGCCATCGTCCAGCGGTCAGGACGGGGGGTTCTCAGCTCTCAAACCGGGGTTCGATTCCCCGTGGCGCTACCATCTTCTTTTACTTCATATTCCTTCGATTGAGCCAAATTTAGGATTACCATCGTTTTGGTTTTATCTTTCTGGTCGCCTTGCAAGGAATTACCCCCAACAGTGTTGTATCAACTGGTAATAAACGCGAGACCAAAATTCTTAGTTGTGCACAGAGGAGCGAACAGATGACCAAGAGACTTGTTTCAATGGTGGCGGCATTATGCTTGATGGCGGTTAGTCTTCAAGTTTGCCTTGCCGATAGTGTCTCCGCACCTATTCCACTCTGGCCCGGAGTAGCCCCGGGAGACAAGGGGGATATCGGTATCGAGCGCGACACGACCAAGAAAGGTCCAAACGGCGCTCCGGAAGACAATATTATTAGGCTCGGATTCGTTTCCAAACCTACCATCACTCTCTATCGCCCGGATAAGAATAAAGATACCGGCACTGCCGTAATTGTCTGTCCCGGCGGCGGCTACAGCATCCTTGCCTTGGATCTCGAAGGTTCTGAAGTCTGCAAATGGCTCAATTCCATCGGAGTCACTGGGGTCCTCTTGAAATACCGCGTACCGGGTAGACCCAATACTCCAAACTATATGCCGCCGCTCCAAGACGCACAGCGCGCCCTCGGAATGGTCCGGTCACGCTCTAAGGATTGGGGAATTGACGCAAACAAAATTGGCATTCTGGGTTTTTCAGCAGGAGGGCATCTTTCGGCGTGCGCCTCAAACATCTTTGCAACCCGCAACTATGATGCCATTGATGACGTAGACAAGGTTAGCTGTCGTCCTGATTTCACGGTGTTGATTTATCCCGCATACCTCACCAATGACAAAGACCGAACACGATTGGCAGACGAGCTAAAAGTAACGAAAGAGACCCCACCTGCATTCATTGCCATGACCGAGGATGATCCAGTGCGCGCAGAGAATGCTCTAGCGTATGCACTCGCACTGAAAAATGCCAATGTGAAGGTTGAACTCCACCTCTATCCGACTGGTGGGCACGGTTATGGATTGCGTCCGTCGAAAAACAGCGTTTCGCATTGGCCGCAACGAGCCGCAGAATGGATGGCATCACAGGGGCTGCTCAAGCCCTAATCAGTACTGTGGGCATATAACTATTTGAAGAGCACCGAGGATGTATCCGTTTGAGATTGGTTTTGGCCGTACGTGGCGATGTTTGTTTTGGAAGTTACGTATTGGCCAAACGCTTCAATAATTGGTGTCTTTGAAGTCGAGGACTTGTTGCCTCGAACTTCAGGCAACATTGCCTCGTATTTTACGGTAACGTTGTTCTTTTTCAATTGCGATTGTGCCTCTTTGGCATAGTGTGCGACATCGATGGGCTTGCACTTACACTCCATGCAAATCCTGTTAATCTGTGTTTTTAAGGCGAGGATATGGTCTTCCATTCCGGTATGCTCATCCAGAGTTGCCAGATCGATAGCAGCGTCGGCACCTGGACCGGATATTTTGTCGTTGAAGATCTTATTGCCAAGAAGGTCGACTTCTTGAGAATCACCTTTGGGTTTGACTTCGACAGTCTTTGCCGCACCGGGAGTTGGTGAAACTGGAGATTTTACTGAAGTTGGCATCTGTGAGGCATTCAATGCAACTTTTGTGGGCGGATTTGTAGATTTGTCCGCGGTTGTGACTGTTTGTTGTCCACATCCTGCTAGGCAAACAAATGATACCAACGTGAGAACACTGTTTATTTTCAAAGTCACTTAATAACCCCCGAAAGAGATAAATCCAACGAATTATCTGTATGTACGAACTGAGTTGGATCTGAATCCTAACTTAAAGAACGCAGCCAGCGGTTGGAAACAGGAATTGATCGACGGTGATTACTTCACATTGTACCAAAATAATCCGTTAATTTTGTATTAGATGCCGACGTTACCGGACAAGTCAGTTTTGCCGTAACAGCGTGATTGCTTTGAATTAGGTTGTCAACAAAAACCTGACATAGGGTTTGACTTTTCAGCCCGACGAGGGCTATACTATGAGGCTGTCTTCGCGCCTATGCTGGAATTGTTCCGTGAATGGTGCTGTCAAGCGTATTTTGAAGCATGGATTTCATCCAGAAGGTATTTGCATTCGTGATGAATGCAGCGAAAGAATG
>CAISOI010000287.1 GCA_903886985.1 uncultured Chthonomonas sp. | reverse complement strand
CGGTGGAACTCCCTGTTCGTCAACGAATACATTGTTCCTGATCAAATAGCAGGCATCGCGCTCAGAGTCACTGATGATTTCTCTTACTTCTACATCCATTCCTAATCCTTGTCTTTATTGGTTTGATTCGTGAAAACTCTCGGGTGAGACCGCCACGCTAGTTCAAATTGACGCTAATTTGCAAGACTGGTATACTCGTGAGACTAAACTATGACACAAAAGCTCTTGTGGTGCCCAATTCCAAACCCAGTTTTCAATGTTCACGCGACTTTAGCGAATGGTCAGTGTTTTCGCTGGGAGAACGATGCGCAAGGTGATTGGCGCGGAGTTATCGCTGACCAGTTTGTCCTTTTGAAGCCTAAATTTAACGGGTTTGAATGGCAGACGTTTCCCGATAATGGACGTTGGGATCTCATTGAGAAGTATTTCGCACTCGATATAGATATAGACAGAATTTACTCGTCTTGGCAAGAGACGGATCAATTCATCTTAGAGTCGATGCGTCGGCACGAAGGTATGAGAATCCTTCGGCAATCTCCAAATGAAGCCCTGTTTTCATTCCTTTGTGCAAGTAATAACTCAATCTTGAAAATTAGAAGATCAGTTCGGAGATTGGCAGAGCGCGCTGGTACCGAGATATGGCGTGACAGTGGCGTTTCCTATTATGAATTCCCTACAGCTTCTCAAATTCTAGAAGTAACTGAAGTCGATCTGCGTTCAGACATGTGGGGATATCGTGCTCCCACCATAAGAAATGTCGCGTTCAAATTTGCGAATGATAATGAATGGTGCTTCTTCAAATTGGCGCTTATGGGGTACGAAGAATTAGTCTTAAAGCTGACCGAACTTCATGGTATAGGATTAAAACTGGCGGATTGCATCGCACTCTTTGGATTTGGACACACTGCCTCTGTACCTGTCGACACACACATTCGGCAGATTGCAGAGAGTAAGTTGAAAGTTGCCCCTAACACAAAGTCATTGACTCCTTCAACATATAGGCAGATATCCAATGCATATCGCGAACGATATGGAGATTTCGCAGGCTGGGCCCAACAATATCTTTTCTATGACTCACTGAATGCAACAACCGCCGCTAACCAAACAGCAAATATACGCAATCTATCAAATTGACTGAGAACATAACATGCAGATCTACAACACATTAACACGCACAAAAGAAGAATTTGTCCCTATCCAAAATGATCACGTCGGTCTATATTGTTGTGGACCTACGGTGTATAACTTTGCCCACATCGGTAACCTCAGAACTTACATCTTCGAAGATGTCCTTCGGCGTACGCTGTTGTTGAATGGCTACAACGTTAAACACGTCATGAACATTACTGATGTGGGGCACTTAGAATCAGACGCCGATGATGGCGAAGACAAGATGGAACAGGGTGCTCGCCGGGAAGGACTGGACATCTGGGAGCTTGCGAAGCGATACGAGGCGGCATGGATGGCAGATATGGATTTGCTCAACATTCAGCGCCCCGAAGTCATTTGTCGGGCAACTGACCATGTTAACGACATGATTGACCTGATCGCCAAGATTGTTGAGGCTGGTTATGGGTATATCGCAAATGACGTTGTCTATTTTGATACTGCAAGGTTTCCAAAATACGCTGATTTTGCAAGGCTAAACTTAAGCGGATTGCAAACTGGAGCGGGTGGTAGAGCAACCGCGGGTGAAATTGGCAAGAGGAGTGCAACCGACTTCGCGCTGTGGTTCTCGAACAAACCTCGTCACTTAATGCAATGGGATAGCCCTTTTGGACGAGGTTATCCTGGATGGCACATTGAATGCAGTGCGATGAGCATGAAATATCTGGGCAAATCGTTTGACATTCATTGTGGTGGAATTGATCATATCCCGGTGCATCACACCAATGAAATTGCTCAAAGTGAGTGTGTCACTGGGCAACAGTTTGTGAAATATTGGATGCATGGGGAGTTCTTGCTGCTAGAGTCAGACAAGATGTCGAAGTCTTCAGGGAATTTTATTACTTTGAAGACGGTTGCGGACAAGGGAATTGATCCAATAGTCTACCGGTATTTTGTGTTACAGGCTCACTACAGAAGTGAACTCAAATTCTCGTGGGACAATCTCGAAGCGGCCCAAAACGGTCTTAGAAGAGTTTATGCGTTGCGCGATGAGAGTGATCCGCTTAAAGACGACAAAGAATATGAAGCTGCTTACGCCAAAGCGTTTGCCGCCATAAATGATGATTTGGGAACTCCGCAGCTACTATCAGTGCTACATACATTTGGCAGCATTCGACTGTGGCTCGCATTTGAACCAATTTTGGCGTTGAACATTCAACAGAAGCGTGAGAACATTGATGCCGCCCTGCCTGAAGAAGTTCTCGTTCTCGTTTCTCAGCGCAACGAAGCACGTAATAACAAGCAGTGG
>CAISOI010000286.1 GCA_903886985.1 uncultured Chthonomonas sp. | reverse complement strand
ACACTCTCATTCACTTCCGAATAGTGCGTGTCCAGTCCGAATTTGCTCCTTCCTGCTCCAGACACGCCTGACTTTCCGTCCACAATAATCGACTTCGCATCCACTAACCTTGACTTGACTGCAGGAGCAAGAGCAAGTATGGAAGCGGTGGCATAGCAGCCCGGATTCCCTACGATATTTGCCGTCTTTATCTCTTCTCTGTGTAACTCCGGTAGGCCATAGACTGCCGCCGTCGATAGAGCAGGGGAAGTATGGTCGACGCCATACCATGTCAGGTAGTCCGCGGGATTTCGAAACCGAAAATCTGCACTCAAATCGATTACCCGTAAACCGCGCTCCAAGAGTGTCTCTACTTGGTTCATGGCGATCCCGTTGCCTCGCGCAAGAAATACCAGTTCGCAATCATCCAGGGCCGATGCATCTTTGCCATCACAAAACGACAGATTTACTCGTTTTGACAACCCTGGAAAAGCGGCATGGACGGGCTGCCCCGACATAGTTTCCGATATTGCGCTTTTCACTTTTACGTGGGGATGAATGTTAAGCCATCTGAGTAGCTCTCCGCCACCGTATCCTGCTGCGCCAAAAATTGCTATATTCATTGTTGTATATGGTCCAATCGCATCTTCAATTCCCAATTCCTCAAAACTACAAGACAAACAAAAAAGCCGCCAGGGCTTGCCTGCGGCTTCGGGTCATAGGTCCCAAAATGAAAAAACCGTAAGCAAACTCACAATGAGTAACCCACGGTTCCGGAAAGTCAGAAAGGCGACTAACTACAAACGGCGTGGGCGAAACTACGACGACGCTCACGACGAAGACGTGCAACAATTGTAATATTCAAAACCACAGTCAGCACCATTCGACCAAGTAATATTATATTATGATCAATTAGGTGTAAACCTGTCAAGGGTCTCAAAAATTCGTATGAGATACGTGACTGAAATAAAGAGCGGCGAAGCACATGCTTCGCCGCTCTTGCAATCGTTTCGACAATGTCGAGCCGATAATTTAGTACATTCCACCGCCGGGCATTCCACCACCACCAGGAGCTGCAGGCTTGTCATCTTTTCGTTCGGCAACAAGGCACTCAGTGGTGAGAACCATGGAACCGATGGATGCTGCATTCTGTAGGGCAGAGCGGGTGACCTTAGCAGGATCAACGATACCGGCTTTGATCATATCTTCATAGACGCCAGTTGCAGCATTGTAGCCAACACCAGGAGCGCTATTTCGGATGGTAGAAACAACCACGGAGCCTTCTGCGCCAGCATTGTCAGAGATAATACGTGCTGGCTCTTCGAGTGCTCGTCGAATAATGTTGACTCCGATTTTGACATCGCCTTCAACGGAACCGAGAAGCGCTTCGACGGCCGAGACTACTTTCAAGAGGGTGACACCACCGCCAGGAACGATACCTTCTTCAACCGCAGCGCGGGTGGCAGAAAGTGCGTCTTCGATTCGGTGCTTCTTCTCTTTGAGTTCGGTTTCGGTAGCCGCGCCGACCTGGATCACCGCAACGCCGCCGCTGAGCTTGGCAAGTCTTTCTTGCAGTTTCTCTTTGTCGTAGTCGCTGTCGGTCTCTTCAATCTGTCGTTTGATCTGCGCAACTCGGCCCTGAATGGCTTCGGAATTGCCCTTACCTTCGACAATGGTAGTGTTGTCTTTGGTGATGGTAATTCTTTTTGCGGAACCGAGCATATCGAGTTCGATATTATCGAGCTTGATGCCAAGATCTTCGGTGATGAATTTGCCGTCGGTTAGGATAGCAATATCTTCCATCATCGCTTTTCGGCGATCACCAAAGCCAGGTGCCTTGACGGCGACGCTGGTGATGTTGCCACGAATTTTGTTAACTACGAGGGTAGCAAGTGCTTCGCCTTCAACTTCTTCGGAGATGATCACAAGCGGACGGCCCATTCGAGCTACTTTTTCCAAAACTGGGATGAGGTCTTGAATGGAGCTGATCTTCTTTTCGAAGAGAAGAATTAGCGGATCATCAAGAACTGCTTCCATTCGCTCAGGATCGGTTACGAAGTATGGGGAGATATATCCCTTGTCAAACTGCATACCTTCGACCAATTCGAGCGTGGTCTGAGTGCCTTTGCTCTCTTCAACGGTGATAACGCCGTCTTT
>CAISOI010000285.1 GCA_903886985.1 uncultured Chthonomonas sp. | reverse complement strand
GTGACGACGTTTGGATTTCGTACTTGGATCGCAAGGGGCCACTGACAGTTGGTTTTGGCGCCCGAAAAGAAACCATCGGTCCAGAGCTCGGATTTGGCTGGGTGATGGGCGATGCTATAGAAGAACCAGTCCTACTAATCAAATGTGCCTGGGGCGGCAAAAGCCTCGCAATAGATTTTCGCCCACCGAGTGCTGGAAAACCGTCGTATTCACTGGGAGCCAAGGATGATGCCGCCATCGCCGCAGAACCAACAATCATCGGCAAGTATTATCGTGAGATTCTAGCGCAAACGAAATCAGCTCTCGCCAACATCAAAGATCTGGTTCCAGGCAGCAATGGAAAGTATGTTCTTGCGGGTTTTGGATGGCATCAAGGTTGGAACGACCGCGTCAACCAACTGTTTAATAATGAATATGAAAGCAATATGGCTCATTTCATACGCGACATTCGCAAGGACCTTGGTATACCAAAGCTGCCGTTTGTCATAGCCGAGACTGGGATGACCGGTCCTGAAGAAAAGCACCCTCGAGCCCTATCACTCATGAAAGCACAGGCGGCGGTTGCAGAATACGAGGAGTTTAAGGGAAACGTTGCGTTTGTCGGTACGAGTGCTTTCTGGCGACCAGTGGAGCAGTCCCCGAGCGGACAGGGCTATCACTGGAACTCAAACGCCGAAACCTACTACCTTATTGGCGAATCGATGGGCGAAGCAATGAAAAAGCTGATGCGGTGAAGCGAACCAATTGTAAGGTTATCTGAATCGCGTCAATCTCGCCCTGCGAGGGAACTAACCTTCCTCCAACCGTTTCCACCATCCGGTTCTACTTTCAGTCTCACCCTGCCAGTCGATTCTGGTCTGTTTGAGTCGATCCTGTTGATTTCGGATGGCTTCATGCCGCAGCCTTACTTTTCGTGCATCCTCCAGATCGTCACCTTCGAGATATCTCTCTTCACATTCGGCCAAAAGTTCCGGATTTGTAATTACATCATAGACACGCTTCGCCCACTGTTCCAGAGTTTTATCACCAAAGTTATCATGCCCGAATCCCCAAAATAGTGTTGTTCGCCCGTGGACTGCCGCGTATATGTCTGCATTTGGTTCGGAGTTCATCAATGTCATGACTTTGTCTTTGCCACTGGAAATATTCTGTTCTTTAAGACGACCCATAAGTTCTTGCATCTCTTTCGCTTTGGCTGGTATGCCACCACATTCCAGCCATTCCATTGCGGTCTTTCCATCCTGCCCAGGCTGGTTTGGATCAGCACCGTGGTCAACGAGATATTGAGTTGTTCGGCGACAATTCATCATTGAAGACTCACAAATAGGAGTGAACCCCTTGTTGTCTGCAAGACTTACTAGCGCTCCATTCTTAACAAGAAGCTTGACAATTTCAATATGTCCATCCCCTGCAGCATGGCTTAGGGCGGTCCTACCCTTGTCGTCTTGTGCGTTGACGTCTGCACCCAGTGCTAGGAGTTGCTTCACGATAGGCAGCGCATTGCGATCACTTGCAAGAATGAGTGGAGTTGAGCCTTGAAGACCCCTCACATCTACGTCCACTAATTCCTCGATGCACTCGGAAGCAAGTTGGAATTTATCAGTTCTTAGTAATCCATGTATGCGTGCCATATCACCCGATCTGGTCAGGAAAGTCTAATGTTTGCGTTCAGTCTACAGGAAAAACCAACGGCTTCCCATAATAGTATGCTCAGTAATCCATTTAAAATTTTCGAACATTATATCCTTCCAGGAGACACATACAGTGATTTCAAATCGAACTCTTACCCGCTGGCTGCCAATCGCCACAGTTGCAGGCATACTATTCGTAGGTGCTCATTCTTTCGGAATCGGACAGGCAAAAGAAGACCCTCAACCAACCGTTATCGATCCGGGACCTGTGGGCGGACCACCCTCCGACGCCGTCGTACTTTTCAACGGCAAGGACCTATCCAATTTCCGAGGCGAGCGCAGCCCAGAGCCGCGCTGGAAACTCGAAAATGGAGTAATGGAAACCACACCAATGGGCGGTCTATTTTCCAAAGAGGAATTTAGCGACTGTCAGGTCCATGTTGAGTGGGCGTCTCCCTCCATTGTTAAAGGAGATGGGCAGGGACGCGGCAACAGCGGTGTCTATTTGATGGGGCGCTATGAAATACAGGTTTTGGATTGCTACAACAACAAAACTTACCCCAATGGTCAGGCGGGAGCATTCTACGGGCACAATGCGCCGCTGGTAAACGCGTGTCGTAAACCGGGTGAGTGGCAGTCCTATGATATCGTTTTCCACAGCCCAAAATCACAACCAGATGGAACGGTCAAGCCCGGTTCATTCACTGTTTTGCACAATGGCGTATTGATTCAAGATCATATTACGGTAACTGGCGAGCCTACGACTGCCGCGCCTCTGAAAGGTGTTGTTGAAAAGGCACCTCTCTATCTGCAGGACCACGGCAATCCGGTTCGATTCCGTAATGTATGGGTGCGACGACTGTAAAAGTGACTCCTGAGTTTGGTTTGGAGACTATTCGGTACATTTGATTGCAAGGATGAAAAAAGAGATATGAAGCCAGCAATAACACTTTTTACAGCGCTCACATTGTTGGCTTCAGTAGCGATTCCCGATGCGGGAGCATTTCAATCGAACAAATCCAAGCAACCTAATATCGTCGTCATCCTCGCAGACGATTTGGGTTACGGCGATGTAGGTTGTTACAACTCGGAATCCAAAGTCGCCACTCCAAATCTGGATAAACTTGCGCGTCAAGGAATGCGATTTACCGACGCCCACGCCCCCTCCACTGTCTGCACACCCAGCCGATACAGCTTGTTGACAGGACGCATGGCATTTCGAATCCCTTACCGTGGAGTCTTCGAAGGAGTGGGTGGTCCGTGTCTTATCAAAGAAGACCAATTGACACTCCCTCAAATGCTTCGCAATCAAGGGTATTCCACGGCGATGACCGGGAAATGGCACGTAGGACTTACCTTCTTTGACAAAGAGGGGCAGCACATAACAAAGGGCGGTGTCGAAGGCGTCAAAATGATCGACTACTCGCGCTCGATTCCAGATGCGCCCATCCATCGCGGGTTCGACCGATTTTTCGGCACAGCATGTTGTCCCGGAACCGATTACCTCTATGCCTTTATCGATGGCGACCGCATACCAGTCCCTCCCACGGGAATGCTGGATAAGTCGAAACTTCCGAAACATCCCTATGCCTATGATAACCGCGCTGGGATGGTTGCTCCTGACTTTGATATCGAAGAAGTAGACATGCTCTTTTTGAAGAAAAGCCAGGAGTATCTGGAGCAGCACGCCAAAGACGAACCTAACAAGCCATTCTTTCTTTTACACTGCACCCAGGCTGTGCACCTGCCTTCTTTCGCTGCAAAACAGTTTCGCGGAAGTACCAAGGCAGGACCCCATGGGGACTTCATTCATGAATTTGACTACATCGTGGGCGAATTAATGAAGACATTGGAACGATTGGGCAAAGCGGACAACACCATTTTCATTGTGACAAGCGATAACGGGCCAGAAACAACCGCAGTCGTTCACATGCGTGGCGATTATGGACATGATGGAGCTCGTCCGTGGAGAGGTATGAAGCGCGATCAATGGGAAGGCGGTCATCGCATTCCGCTCATTGCCCGCTGGCCGGGCAAAATCGCGCCCGGCAGTAAGAGTGATGAGACCGTATGTCTCACCGATGTAATGGCTACTTGTGCTGCAATTACCGGCGTGACATTGCCGGATAACGCTGCCCAAGACAGCTTCGATCTACAGCCGATACTACGCGGAAAGCCCAGTGATAGGCAGACCCGTCCCTACACCCTTCACCAGACCATTAGTCTCGCACTGGCAATTCGAAAAGGTCCTTGGAAATATCTAGATCATCGTGGTTCTGGGGGCAACAACTACGCCAGCGAAGAACTGAAACCCTATGCACTTGTGGATACGGCTCCAGAAGCACCCGGGCAGCTGTATAATCTCCAAACCGATCCGGGCGAAAGGACCAATCTCTACTACCAGTACCCAGAAATCGTTAAAGAGCTGAAAACCCTGCTGGAAAACAGTAAAACGGAAGGCCGCAGTACACCAAAATCACTTGGCAGGTAGCATTCACAAAGGTTTTATCGTGCCGACTAAATCGACTCCAATCAGTCGCAGCATCAGGGCTTGGAGATCGGATCAGGGCGTTTGTCAGCGTAATGAATACCGACTATCGCAACTCGAATGCCGATTGTGTCATCTACAAGGTTCGCGGGTATTCCATCGCTAATACCAAATTTCGTTCGACTAATGTTGAAATTAGTCCGGATCACGAGAACGTCACCTTTATACTTGCCGTTTGTGCGCTCTTCCGCCATCCTGGGGAAATAACTCGCTTTCACCAGAAGAGTTAAGGGAATGGTTATGCCCTTGCATTTGAAGTCCGCCAATACTGTAGCCTGATAAATCGACTTCACGGGTGATGACACGTTCAGGACTTTACGCAATTTGAACTCAATCTTCGGGTACTTCTTCGATTCGAGCGCAAATCCACGAGCCGTTGCGGTGTATCCGTCATTCGCGAATTGAATTGTTGTTGCATCTACCGCAATATCTCCAGCCGTCTTCATCGGATGTTCAGGATCAAATCTCACCGTGCCACTGATCCCCTTTGCCCAACCAACAATCGGTTCCAGCTTGGAATCGATCATCAAACTGATAGCACTTATCTCTTTGGGATCTTTGAAATCAAACGAGATCTCCCTTTTTACAGGATTCTGACCCCCAAGCACTGTCGCCAAAGCAAGCACTGACTTCAAACCGAATACATAACCGAACATTGTGTCTTCCCAAAAATGGTATTTGCACAGAATCTTATTCGTATCCCAAGCACTAAGTTCTAAGTACGAGACGCGAAGTCCAACTACTCCGCTACCACCCGTTTTGCAGTTCGGCCCCTATGTTACTGCACAGATGACCGTATGGAAGAATTGTTAAGGTTCTGCTAAAGTGGATCCGTGCATTGCGACTATCTGCCATTTGCCGTCGGATTTAACAAATGTATCGGTCCATCTATTCTTTGTCGCCTCCGTCGCATCTTTCAACTGCTCGGTTGATTGATAAGTGACAATGGCAACTTCCCCGTAAATCTTTACTTTTACATCCTTCAGGTCAATCGACGTATACTTCACAGACTTAACTGCATTGACCAACTCCTCGCGAGTCATTACCACACCATCCGGACCAGTTATGGTGGCAGTTTTGACGATATTTGCTTCAAAGGGAATCGGGTTATTCTGGAGGAGAGCCGTAACCAGATTCTGTTCGATCTGGATAAGTTCCTTAGAGACTGAGGTTTCCGCAGGATTGGATTGAGACATCACGATATGACCACAAAACAACAATCCAAGCACGCTAATAGCCGATGAAAATACCGTTTTATTCCGCATTATGAACCTCACTTGAACTAGTAAATAAGTAGTTGGAGTTTCTGCTGGGCAGCACATCCTACCACACTCCGTGTTGTACCATAGTTCATCAACCATGAGTCAGGCGCGTCAACTTCACCTGTGAGCGGAGAGGTATAATGATATTGTCACTAGCCCCCTGAAATACTTGGACATACGTTGGCATCCTTGATGATGCATATGATTGACTATCATCTAAAACGTCAATCGAATCGTTTATAGAGTGGAATTTCACAGCACGATGTCGTGCTGATTGCTGAAATGTTTCGGCACAGTATTAGGAGTGTTTTAGTGACTGACTTTATCTTGCGAGAGAGCTTAAAGACCGGCTGGTTGAGTGGCATTTATGGATTGATGCGCCGTGTCAAACGAAGCGCAAAAGGTGAGACACTTTCGGGCACAATTGAGCCTCCATTACCCCCTTATTCCAAAGATAGTCTGTTATCACTGGTGGATTGCCTGAGCGGTTCTGGGAGATACCATTTTTCGCTAGCATGGGATTCTTTTGACGCAGGTCAATACCGGGAAACAATAGCCCATTGTTACACCTCACTTTTCGCATGTTTTGAGTCTCCCGCAAGGGCTGCCTTGTTAATTGCTGTTGCAGCTCATAGAAGTAATCTCAACACTATCTCGACTAGATTCATCCCTTACATTCGGCCCACAGAAATGACGACCCGCGAGTCCGAGCTTTTTGCCGAAATCGCCGCGGATTGGCAACTTCTTTTGATTGACCACCCTAAAGAATGGGACCAGACTGAGTCGAGCCAGTACTTCGACAATGTTGATGAACTCATAATAGCGGCCGAGCAAAACAGTGGCAATTTTGCCTTGTTGAATGTTGAGGAAAACGGGTTGTCACGTACCTCGAACCCATGGCTATCGATGGGAACGGTCTGATCTATTGAAACCTCTCATTTCCGTCATCCTCCCCAATTACAATTATCAGAGATACCTCCGAGAGCGGTTTCAATCCATACTTAATCAGACCGAACAGCGGTTTGAATTAATTTATATCGACGATGGCAGCAGTGACCAAAGCAATGCAATTGCAGAGGAATTTACTTCGGATCCGAGAGTGGGACTAACACCCCATTCGGATAACTCGGGGAAAGTTTACCAACGCTGGAATGAAGGCGCTGAAGAGGCCCAAGGGGAATGGCTCTGGTTCGCGGGAGCAGACGACGCTGCAG
Source organism: uncultured Chthonomonas sp. (assembly GCA_903886985.1). GTDB lineage: Bacteria > Armatimonadota > Chthonomonadetes > Chthonomonadales > CAJBBX01 > CAISOI01. The sequence continues at coordinate 3,687 of CAISOI010000285.1, read as the reverse complement.
AGCCGCAATTCCTCGAAAAGATGCTGGAAACCGTTTCCGGCGACAAAACAATCGCAATTGCGCATTGCCGCACCATTCGAATGGATGCGGAAGGCCGAATCGTAGCGGACAGATGGCACGGCGACCCAGAGGTTTTTGAGTTGCTTTCTCGCACGAATGTGATACAGGGAACCGATGTTATAGGGATGTTATGTGGTGGATGTTTCCTCATGTCGGCAAGTGCGATGCTTCTAAAAAGGAGAGTTTTTCTGGAAAGTGGAGGATTTGATATTCGTCTGAGGCAGAGCGCAGACTGGGACCTCTATCTCAACATGTTGAATGGTCATTCACTTGCCTATTTAGATTCGCCGCTTGCCTCATACAGGGTGCATAACCAGGCGGTGACGAGCAGCACGAATGTCATTGTACGAATTACCGAAGACCTCTATTCGCTAACACGTGCATGGGAATGGGTACAAAATAACCCGCGAGTAACTGCCGAAGTTCGTAGTCAGGTGGAACGCCGAGTACGAGCAAAAATGTTCGACTTCTTTGTTGATTCAAAAGCGGAATCTGGCCCCAACTTAAGATTTGCCGTCGAATACGTCGCATCCATTATGCCAGACCGACGATGGAAGGCGGTCATCGACCTTATGGATGCTGGAAGGAACGGACAATGACCAAGAAGGCTGAACTAGAAGTCGTGTCATGCAGCATTTGCGGATCCGATAAATCGCAGCACCTATTCGATGCAAAGGATTACGTATACAATAATCCCGGACAATGGCCCGTCGCTACATGTGAAGGTTGCGGCGTGATATTCATGAACCCTCGTATTCCACCTTCCGAAATTGGGAGTTATTACCCAAACGACTATTACACAATCGCTTCGGGCGCCCCAGGACAGACATCCTGGGGAAGAGCACTTTTCGAAATTCCCCCAGCTCGGCGTGGATACAACATTGTCTGTAAAGAATCCTCCGCCAAACAACTGTTCTCCAAATTGGCACTTCCCTACACCACTCGTTGCGCCCTCATCAAAAAGCTTCCCGTACCGGTTGATGGAGGAACCATTCTGGATGTCGGTTGCGGGAATGGCGAGATGCTTACCCGTTATGCTCGACTCGGCTGGAAAACCTTTGGAGTTGAAATTAGTCCTGCATCGGCTAAATTTGCCGCCGAAGCGGGCCACGAGATGGTCGTGGGAGAAATATTTGACGGTCATTACGCGGATGAGCAGTTCGATGCCGTCACACTTTGGGATTCCTTAGAACACATCCACAATCCTATGGAAGTCATTCAGGAAGTAAAACGTGTCCTCAAACCTGGTGGACGAATCTATATCTCAGTTCCAAATGTTGGCAGTAAATATGCAAAGAAATTCCGCGATAAGTGGTACATGTTCACTGCCCCAGTTCACTACTACCACTACACAGGCGAGACTTTGACAAAACTGCTTAAAAACGCTGGTTTCAGTGACGTTGAAATATCCTATCCCCTCGCTGCCGTAGGTATGTCGCACACCCTTCATATTGTCTGGAGAGACCGCCCGACTTTGACGAAGCTGATGAATAACCGTCTTGCCTCTCGAATGTTGAGTTGGTATGACCGGTTCTTGCCAGATGGCCATGTCGATGCTGTCGCTGTTCGTCCGGCATCCACTAAATGAACGTTTGGCAGATTCTCGCAAAATTACATGATCGCACTGTCTTTCCGGTGAAACAACAGTTCAATCGGTTTCGCCTTAATGCTATGGGGATCCAAACCGACATCGGCTTTAAAGCATTTGGTCACCATTCCCTCACAGTTTCTGGGTCCGGCAGTTTCCGAATCGGGAAGAATGTATCCATTGGCAGGGAAGTGATGATTCGTGTGGGCGATAACGGAAGTGTAGAGATTAGCGACGACGTTCAGATACAAGATTTCGGCTGTATTCTATGTGGCGGACATCTGAAAATTGGGAAAGGCTCCATATTGGTCAATGGTGTTTCAATCTATTGCGATGGCAACATCAATATAGGTGAATATGTAGTTACTGCTGCATACACACATATCATGGATGTTGACCACCAAACAGCAGATTTAACACGACCAATACTTTTGCAGGGGCTAACAAAGCCGCGCCCTGTTGTCATCGGAGACGATGTATGGTTCGGTGCAAAGTGCACGGTTGCTCCAGGGGTTACTATTGGTTCACACGCTATCATTGGTGCGCACTCTTTTGTAAATCGCGATATTCCAGAATATGCAGTTGCAGTCGGCTCCCCAGCAAGGGTTATTAAGTTCCGAAATAAAACAGTAGGTGGCGACGAAAATGCAGTCTGATGGAACACTCTTAATCACTGGGGGTGCCGGATTCATAGGCACATGGCTGACGCGCGCACTTTCAGAAAAGGGAATACGACCCGTTATTGTGGATAATCTCCTCCCGCAGGTCCACGGTGAATCTCCAAAGTTTTCGTCCGAACTGACTGGTTTGGCGGATTGCATTCAATTGGACGTATCGCAGCCAGAGACTTGGGTCGAAATAGGTTCTCGCTACCCGAATGTAGCGCAGATTGTGCATTTGGCAGCTTTGACCGGCACCGGCCAATCCATGTTTGATATTGGCAATTATGATCGCGTAAATACGGGTGGCTGTGCAGTTCTGGCAGAAGCAGTTTTACTAAAATCGGGAGGTGGATTCCAATCTACCCGACAAGTTGTTTTGTCTTCTTCTCGAGCGGTATATGGGGAAGGCGCCTATCACTGTAATATTTGTAATGTTAACGAGTATCCCAACCTTCGAACGGAAAAGGATCTGACCGCCGCCCGTTGGAACCCTGTCTGCCCTAAATGCGGCACCGCGTTGGAGACGATACCGACGCCGGAAGACGCACCTCACCGTCCTGCCTCGTTCTATGGTCTTACGAAGAGCGTACAGGAAAGCTACTTGCAAATGCTCCTGCGGTCTGCAAGTGTGGAGCTAACCACCTTGCGATTTCAAAACGTTTATGGTCCAGGACAGAGCTTGCGAAATCCCTACACTGGCGTCATCGGAGTCTTCTATTCTCGCATGTTGCAGAACTTGCCAATCGACATCTTCGAAGATGGGGATGTAACGCGAGACTTTGTATACGTTACAGATATCGTCGATTCCATACTCCGTTCACTGGAATTTGGGAAACCAGGCGTCTTTAATGTGGGATCAGGGAAATATACCCGGCTAATGTACCTTGCAGAACTCCTTAGAGGATTACTAAATTCCAGTTCTGATATTTCGGTGAATGGTCACTTCCGAGTGGGAGATATTCGGCATAATGCCGCAGACATTCGCGCAATCCAGTCAGATTTAGGGTTTATTCCACGTGTGTCACTTGAAGAAGGCATAAAAAACTACGTTCAATGGGCTGCTTCAGAAGAGCCGCTTACCGAAGCAGAAACTGGCAAAGCATTATTGGATTTCAGGCATCGTCGCCAGTAGTTGTTTATCAAACAAAGACTCTAAAATAGGACCATCTGACAACTTTCAAAGCGATATCATCCCGTACTTCTTTGACAAGTAAGCTGTATCTACTCGATTTGAAAGTACAATGCTTTTAATTCACTGTGGAGAAGAGACCGATTAATCCTTCTACAAAAAAGCAGTTGCTCTATGGCGTCTGTATCATTTACGCCGTCTTCCTGTTCCTCGGGGCTTACCACATTGGTTATTCTCTGCCAGATCGG
>CAISOI010000284.1 GCA_903886985.1 uncultured Chthonomonas sp. | reverse complement strand
GGTCGTTGGCGCCACGGGAACCCTCGGTCGCCAGATCGCCCGCCGCGCCCTCGATCAGGGGCACCAGGTGCGCTGCGTGGTGCGCTCCCCGCGCAAGGCCGCCTTCCTGCAGGACTGGGGCTGTGAGCTCACCCGCGGCAACCTGCTCGAACCCGACAGCCTCCTCTATGCCCTGGTGGGCCAGGACGCGGTGATCGATGCGGCCACCGCCCGGGCGACCGACAGCGGGAGCATCTACATCTGCCCCGGTGGATACCACCCAGAGCACAACGCCGCTTAGTGAAATTCTCACAACCTACTCAAAAGAATTGAATGTTTCGGCAGACGGTCAGAAGCGTCTAAATGTTAGGACCGCTACCGCACAGGCTCTCCAGTCGGCTATGACCGCTGCGGGAGTCACCACTGCACAAGCACAAGGCATAGTCAGAACTTTTGATAATCAAAAGACGCAGGTCACCAGTCTGGGAGATATCCTTGGCAAAACAAACGGAGCCGCCGGACAGTCGGTCACGCCGTGGTCTAGAGCCGTTCTGCAAAAGTGTGCCGATAAACTTACAGTCCGGGATGACCAATTTTTAAATGGCTTAATCAATCTAAATACCGCCTCTCCTGAAGTCATCGCAACAATCCCAGGAATGACACAAGACCTGTACAATTTGTTGATCCAACAGAGACAGGCTGGGGTGGTATACAGCTCAATCAATGATCTGTTTCAGGGAACCACATTTACTACGGCCCAGTTGAAAGTGCTTCTGGGTACGACGTGCACCAAATCATCCACCTATATTTTGCGAGTGAGGGTTAGAATGCCGGGTACGACAAAAATATATGCTGCACAGGCTCTGGTTGAATTGGCGCCGCCTCAGGCGAACACGACTTCAACTTCGTCGAGTACTTCATCGGCAGCTACAGGATCAACCAGCACCACAGCTACGGTTACTCTTCCGCAGATATTACAGTGGAAAGAAGTAGGCAGAACTCCAGGTTGGACAAGCTGGATGCCTGCACCAAATTATTACAATACCGGTACGTTGGGAGGAACGGTTGGCAACTAGTAATACTCCGCAGCGCAGCCAGACAGCTTCACGAGGCTCATCGCGCGCGGTAGCCATAGATATTGGCATATCCACGATTCGAGTCGTCGAAGCAACGGTTTCGTCCGACGAAACCCGAATAATTAAGCGAGCAAGCGCAAAACTTCCACGAAACATGTGGGATGATTTGTCAGCAAATAGAGATGCTCTTTCATTAGCGATTAAAGGCGTTCTATCGGCAGCTGGAATTTCTACAACGCAAGTTGCAGCTTCCTTACCGCGCCGAATGGTTACGCTGAAATACGCGCGACTTCCACATGCGGAGCCCGCCCAAATCGCCGCGATGGTCCCATATGAAGCACAGCAGTATATTCCATTTCCGCTAGACGAAGTGGTTCTGGACCATCAAATTGTCTCCGATCCCATGGATGAACAGACGGTTGCAATGATCGTTGCGGTGCGGTTGCCACTCGTCGAAGACCTCATGTGGGCATTCGACAAAGCCGGGCTAGAAGTCACCAGGCTATCAGTCTCCGCACTCGCTCTGGGTGAACATGGACGCGTTGGCACTGTCCCTACAGCCTACTTGGATGTCGAGTCCGGCGAAATGGACATGGCGGTTGTAAGCGCAGGAAAATTACTCTTTTCGCGCGCTGCATCAACCGGAGGTGCTGGTGGCAGCGACGGTGGCCAACGATTGGCGATGGAAGTCGCTCGGTCCCTTTCTGCCTATCAAAATGAATACCGAGCCCAGCCTGTCAGCAAACTCGTTCTTGCTGGAGCAATCGAAGACCTCAAACAGTTAGAACAATTCTTGAGTGGTCTCCTCGATGTTCCTGTAGAGAGAATTAGTAATGCAACCTTTCCTGCATCTGATCCCGACTCTTTACTATACGCAACCGCTGTTGGAGTTGCAATCGAGGGATGTGGAATGGGTGCCAACAAGATCGATCTTGTTCCACCCTCACGTCGCGCCAAAAAGGCAGCGGCAAGACAGAAAGCGCAAGTTACTTCGGTTGCTGCAGTACTATTGCTCCTACTGTTTGCTGGCGGATATGCGTTCACAAAGAACCTACAGACCGCAGCTCAAGATCGTGCTGCCGCTGTGAAGGAAAATAGTCGCCTCGACACCGCGAAGAAGTCGCTAGACAAATCTCATGCCGAGCACGACCAAGCTGTTCGTACGTACAATCTACTGATCTCAGGACTCGGGCGACAAAAGCCATTTGTGGAAGTGCTAAAAAACCTTAGCGACGCTATTCCGAGTACAACGGGTGTGACATTAACACAGTTCTCCTTTGAACGAGGAAACGTTCTATCAATACATGGGTCGTCAAAGACAGAAGCTGCAGCGACAGATCTTGCGGTGGCTATGCAGGGATCTAATGCTTTCCACGATATCCGACTGAACTATGTTGGAGATACGCAAGCAGAAACCGGTCCAGCATCCCCATCAGGAGGAATCGCAGCCGCCGCAAAGAAGGCAACTTTGACCAGTTTCCTGATAACCTGTAAAGTCAATGGAGCGGATCAAAAACTGAAATCAGATGTGCCTTCGAAGACAAATTCTTCCAGCTCATCCTCTACGAAGTCTTCTACAGAAAGGAATATACAATAATGTCTTTCTGGTCAGAACGAACTAAAAGTGAGCGGAACATGATCACCGTTGCCGGCATCGCAGTCATAGTTGCAATCCCGCTGATGCTCAGTCCAACTTCAGGTTCATCAAAGAAGTTACTTCCTGCCGCCGAGGCACGTCAACAATATAGGAATATCGTTTCTGAGAAGCAAAATTTGGAAAAGCAGACGGACGAGATCACTCCAAAGATAAAGGTTCTCGCAAGTGATGCAATGCCGGATGTTATCATGCCTGGAATGGTTAAAGCGATTCAGCTGTGCGCCAAGAATGCAGGCATTCACGTTCGCGAGATAAAACCGTTGCGGGTGAAACAGATCGGAACAGTGACTCGTATTCCTTTGAACGTTAGGTTTGTAAGTGAATTCAAACAGACGACAAAGTTCCTTTATGACATTGAGGATCCGGCTGGAAAATTGGTTGTCGAAAAATACAGCGTCTCTGCAAGCGATGCAAAGTCAGGATTGGTGGATGTTGAAGTACAACTGACAATGTTCACTACTGCGAAGGCGGCGGCGACTACAAAAGATGACAACACGATTGTTCAGTAATGATATGGCAGTAAATTAGCAAGTTTTCAATAGTACATGGTCTAAGACTGAAGGAGATTATGATGAGCAGGAAAACAAAACCATCGATGGTATTAATTGGAGTAGCTTTGGGCGCAGTAGCATTGGGTGCTATTGTAACGGCACAGACTAACAAGCCTTCCTCTATTTCAAATAAGTCCGCGGTTACTAATAAACTTGTTACGGAACTGCCAACCACATTGGCTGGTACTTCTCGTAAACCATTAGATTTTTATACAGGTGGAGTACGCGCAGACCTCTTCGCGCCGTCCGCAGACACGGCTTCCAAGCCAAAAATCGATATAAAGAAATCCGCATTGCCAATACTTCCGGACATTGCGCCGGCTGCGGTCGATCCATTTAGTGACTATAGCTACACCGGAACAGTCACAATGAACGGTGAGATGTCTGCGCTGGTTGAAACGTCTTCAACTCACAGTGGTCGGTTCCTCAAGGTAGGCGACACTTTTGTGAGCGGCAAGGTAACTGCAATCACAGATCGGTCCGTTACTATAGACGTCGAAGGTAAGCAGGAGATGATTGCTAAATCGGATACCTACAAGCTTACGCCTCTGGACAAAAGCGCTGCGTACCTAACAGCACAACCGGGTCAGGGCGGCGCGGCTGGGGCTCAGGGACAATTCTCAATGCAGAATCTTCCGCCCAACATGGCCGCAACTTTTCAAAACATGACACCCGAACAAAAACAAGCCATCATTGATCGAATCAATTCCCGAATGCAGGGCGGCGGCGGCGGTGCACGCGGCGGGTTTGGCGGAATGGGTGGTGGAAATGGAGCTGGATTCGGCGGCATGGGCGGCGGTGGTGGTCGTGGCAATCGCGGCAATCGAGGTGGCGGCGGCGGATTTGGTGGTGGTGGCAACGCTGGCGGAGGATTCGGCGGCGGTGGATTTGGTGGCGCAACTATGGCCGCTCCTGCCAATCCAACCGTAATAATGACAATGCCGTTCGGCGGGTAGATCCCTTAATCTGGCAGGGTGACAAACCCTGCCGGATATGCATCAATAGTTTACATAACGAATTTCCAGTGTGATTCCTAAGCTAAAATTAGCGGTAGTCGACAATCACCTTTAGAGGATGGCGTAATTTAATGGATATCAACTCAAAAATCGCAGAGAGAAAAGCTTTTGCACTTCTATGTGCGATTGCTATCGCGTCCAGCTCGGTCATTCCGACATTTGCGCAAGCTCCTCAAGGCGACACCACAAAAACTGGTGGCAAAACTGACCCGAAAGCGGATAAAGCTGCCGCCGACAAGAAAGCGCAGCAAAATTCTTTACAAAGACGAGGCGTTACGTCTCCGGGTCTAACCATTACTCCGGTTCCAGGCACTAATCAGGGAACACCAATCATCTTGCCGGGGGCGCCAACATCGTCGACTACCACTCCTTCAACCGGCACAACCTTCGGGTCTGGTGGACGCGGATTCGGTCGCGGTGGAGATTCCACGCAAACTGGTGGTGGATTGGTCTCCATGGACTTTCGCGGCGCAGACATCAATAACGTATTGAAGTGGTTCTCTGGAGTAACTAATTGGCAAATTCTGCCTGACCCTAGTCTTACCGGTCAAGTTACCATTATCAGTCCAAAACAAATTACTGTCGATCAAGCGTTTCAAGTTTTGCAGTCCACGCTCTCTATTCGGGGATTCATTGGTCAGTTCGAAAAGCACGGCACACTTCAGATCCTGAAGATTGTTCCGTTTGATGCGGCCGTTAAAGGGATGAGCATGCTCAACTCTGATGGTAAATCAGCATCTGCCGACGACCTCAAGAATCAGGTCATTACCCAGATCATACCAATTGAAAACGTCGACGCAAAGGCCCTTGCCACGGAATTGACACCAATGGTAAGCAAAGGTGCATCCATTGTTGGAAGTGGTGGTACGAACTCATTGATCGTTACCGATGTTGCCGCAAACGTTATTCGAATTCGAACATTAGTGGAAATGCTCGATAAAACAGCAAACAGCAATGAAATTCGTCGATTTGCTTTGCATCATGCAGATGCTCAGTCCATTTCAGACATGCTTACAAGCATCTTTTCGAAGGTATTCAGCCGTGGCAAGAATACTGCGCAAGCACAACCGGGTGTGCCCGGACAGCCTCAAGCTCCCGTTCAATTCGGTCCCAACGGACAGCCAATGCAACAGGCCGGTGCAGATCGAGCAGCCATCGTTGTAATTCCTGATACCAGAACAAACTCCGTCTTTGTTGTCGGTTCGAAAGACGCAATGGAGAAAGTCGTTCAGGTCATCAACGAGTTGGAAAACCCCGAAGCTACAGCCCTTAAGACATCTTTCCGACAGATGAAATACGCAGATGCCAGCGACGTGGCCGACACGGTCAACGCGGTCCTTTCCGGTCAGGCAGTGAGCATTGGACGGCAAGGTGGAAACAACAATAACGGTGGCGCGTCCTTTGCACAACGTCTCTTTGGGGGCGGCGGATTTGGAGGTTTTGGCGGTGGTGGTCAGGGTGGACAATCCAGCGGCGACCCGTTTGCAAAAGTGGTTGGTAACGCTCGAACGAACTCTTTAATCATTACTGCGACCGACGAGAAGACAATCATTGTAAACGATCTCATCGACAAATTGGACGTTCCAATTGCTGTTGAGCCGACAACTTTTGTCATTCCCCTGAAAAATGCCCGCGCCGAAGATATGCAGACACTCCTAAGTCAGGCATTCGGTACAGGTACAGGTAATGCCGGAGGCGGATTCGGCAACAACAACAACAACCGAAACGGCTTCGGCAACGGAAACGGGAACAACAACAACAATAGGCGTCAAGGTGCCGGTGGCATTGGTGGCGGAACACTCGGTGGCACCCTTGGACGTGGTGGTCCTAATGACGAAGATCTGCAACAAGGCGCACAGGATGCCATAACCGGAACCATGACCTCACAGGGCTTTATTCCAGACGCTTCAGCCATCACCCGCGCAGCGCAGTTCGGTGGCTTCGGTGGTTTCGGTGGAGGCGGATTTGGTGGTGGACAATTCGGTGGCGGTGGCGGATTCGGTGGTGGACGTGGTGGCGGGCAGAACAACCTACAGACACCTTTATATGCTCGTGGAGCAAATGGTAATTTTGTGACGCTGGCACAGCTTCGCAACAATGTTGGTGTTGTCGCGGATCCCAATACAAATAGTATCATTGTAACTACCATCCCTGACAACATGCAGTACATTCGTCAGTTGGTAGACTCACTGGATATCATCCCACGACAAGTTATGCTCGAAGTAGTGATAGCAGAAGCAACTCTGGACAATACGACGAAGTTGGGTTTCCAATTTGATGCGAAAGGCATCGGTAAGTTTCTGGGCTCTTCCATTAATCAGTCTGGCTCATCGAACTTCCCGGTCTCCCCAACGGGTACAGCTGCTTCCAATATCACGTCTGCATTAAATCCCGGGGCTCAATTCGGTATTTCTGCATTGAACTTTACCGGATTGGTACAAGCGTTGAACCAAGACAACCGGGTTAAGATTCTTTCGACACCGAAAGTATTTGCTTCGAACAATCAAGCTGCACTGATGTCGGTAACTACTAGGGTTCCTTATATTGCGGGTAATACGAGTACCTTAACGGGTGGAACAAACTCAACTGTTACATTCCAAGACGTCGGTATTACTTTAAACGTTACACCGCGCATAACCCCGGATGGTCGGGTAAACGTAGATGTCGATGCAGTCGCGAGCGACCTGCTCGGATTTGATACCATTAGCTCAGGTGTAGATGCTAATGGCCGATCGCAATCGCAGTTGGCACCTCGAATTGCAACACGTGAAGCCAATACGTCTGTAAGTGTGAAAGATGGTGAAATTGTTGCGCTCGGCGGTCTGATGAAGACCAACATAACGAACAATCAGAATAAAATTCCGATATTGGGAGATATTCCCATTTTGGGACACCTGTTCCGTTCGACGACCAAAGAAGTAGCGAAAACAGAGTTGATGATCTTCCTTGTTCCGCACATCATTGATAGCGATGCTGCAAATCGACAGATGGTGATAAAGAGCTCAAAGAATATTCAGAGTGTTATTCCTGAAATATTGGATCAGCTCCCATCCCTCCGAGGTGACAAGTCTGGAGACGCGAGTAAGGCAACCTCAACGCCAACAACCACCCCGAAGAAACCGTAAGGTCCTTCGAATAGTAGTTTAGAAACATTGGTCTGGCAACTTGCCAGACCGAT
>CAISOI010000283.1 GCA_903886985.1 uncultured Chthonomonas sp. | reverse complement strand
TCTTTATCTGTTTCCCCTCTTTCTTATATCCTTATTGTTGATGGTGGGTGTGCTCGGTAATCTCTGGAGGGCGGACCAGACTGGTGAGATAAAGTTCGCTGCATATGCGGGAGTGTGCGGGCTTTTGCTTGGCAACATTCACACGTATGATGTGATTACTGTATGCGGTGTTTGGCTGGCTTATGTTGTATCGCGATGTATCAGCCTCCGCACTGTGCCAAAGAAGATGTTCGTTCACGCGGCTATTGTGGGCATTCCGACTGCGGTGACTACGGGATATATGGCCTTCCTCTTGCGGTCTGAAACGGTATTTCGACAACGGGCTTTGGTTCCGACGATCTGGCCCTCCGGCGGTTGGCTAATGATAGTTTTAGGATTTGGCGCCGTTCTCGGTCTAGCAATTTTGTCTTGGTTCTTACTTCGGCGATCTCCCCGTCAAAGTGACTTACTGAATGGCCACTCCCTTCACATACTGGCAGCCTGGGCAGTCATGAATGTCGCGGTGTCCTATATACCTATTAGTTTCCAGCGCAAAATGATCATGGGAACGCACATACCACTGGCGATATTAGCGGGATTGGCAGTTTATCAGGTTTTGGGTACGAAACCAGATCGAATATGGAAGCTGGGTGTGGCTGCCATTACGGTTTTTATGTCATTGACGAACCTGCGATTTCTCATGCGAGATATCGATCGCTTACCCGCGAATGAGCCGGGAGTTCGGTCTTTCCTTTATACAGGTGAGATGGATGCGTTAACATGGATTCGTGACCACGCCGAGAGAGGAGCCGCCATTCAGCCATTGCCGTGGGCAACTTTAGCCGACAATGGGAAACTGGCTTTCTTTGACAATTCGGTGGCGTGCTATGCACCAGGGGTAACTGGGCATCCCGTAAATGCGGGTCATTGGGGCGAAACGCCAGATTTTGGAAAGACGATGAACAGATGGACGCGATTTTTGAGTGAGGAAACTCCAGATCAATATCGCATTGACCTGCTGCGGGAAACGGGTGTGCAGTACATTCTATTCACTCAACGACACGATGAAACAGGGCATTCCGAGGCGGATGGCAAGGCAATGGCATCCATAATGAATGGTTCGCTTCCCTATATAGTAAAAATTCCTGAAGCATCCAATAGAGAAGCGGATGTTTACAAGGTTAAATTACCGTGATGGGAATACCCGGTTTTCCGTTTTTGATTCTTGGGTTATTCGGTATGGGGTAACCTATGTGAGTTAGATGCTGCCGAACAAGATATTGCAGCTTCATCGACATGAAGGAGTATTAGAGTGCCAACAATTACCGTCGAAGGCGAAAAAAGTTTTGAGGTTGCTGAAGGAACCAAGTTGGTTTTGGCAATCGAAGATGCAGGTATAGATATTCTCCACCGTTGTGGTGGAATTGCGCGCTGTACGACATGTCGCGTGGAAGTTTTGAGTGGCGAAGTTCCTCCGATCAGCGAAGATGAGATTGAAGCACTAGAGGAACCTGAACTTATTGAGCAGTTCCGTCTCTCTTGTCAGTTACGATGCACCAGTGATTTGACTGTGCGGGTAGCGCGTCGAGCATCGGTTCAGGGAATTGAACCTGGTCCACGCCCTGAGGATTAATTCCTTTGGTCTGTGCCTGAACTTCATGAATTATCAGCACTAAATTGAGTAAACCTTCGGGCGGATGACAGTCCGCCCGTTCTTTTGTGTCATACCGGACGTTTGGAGATATTATGGATGTAATGACTGACTTACAGGCAGTGGTCTACGGGATTGTGCAGGGATTAACAGAATTCCTTCCGGTCAGCAGCTCTGCACACCTTCGTATTGTGCCTGCGCTATTGCACTGGCCAGATGCTGGCGCAGCCTATACCGCTGTTATTCAATGGGGAACGCTGCTAGCGGCACTGATCTATTTCCGCAAGGAGATAATCGCGATTCTTCTTAATAAAAAGATGCAGGAAGAGCCCGTAAATGAAGGATCATCGGATACGAACCCGGCAGAGGGAAATATTGTAGGACGACATCTTCTGGTCCCAATCATTGTTGGAAGTATTCCCATTGCGGTATTGGGACTTGCCTTCAAGCATCGTATTGAGCACGATTTCAGAAATCTGTATATTGTTGCAGGCAGCATGATTATTTTTGCGATATTGCTCGGGCTTGCGGAAACACGATCCAAAGCAAGGCGCGAAATCGGATCCATCACCATTAAGGACGGACTGATTGTTGGACTGGCGCAGGCATGTTCGTTGGTTCCGGGTGCTTCTCGGTCTGGCTCAACTATCATGGGAGCATTATTCATTGGTTTAGAAAGATCCACTGCGGCGCGCTTTTCGTTTTTACTGGGGCTGCCTGCAATCTTTGCAGCGGGCCTGAAAGAGCTCCTTGACGCCTTTAAGGAGTCCAAGAACAGTGCTGATTGGACGGCATATCAGCATTCCGCGATGCATGCAAAACCTCTAATTATCGCCATTGTGGTTTCGTTTATTGTAGGGTGGTTATCGATAGACTGGCTTATCAAATTCTTAAAGAAGAACACGACTCATGCGTTTATAATTTATCGTGTTATTCTCGGATTGACATTAATTGGTTTGATTAGTTCCGGCAGGCTATCGGCTACGGACGACGGACCGACACCTGTTTCAAAAGTTGCACCGAGTGCAAGCGGTGGATTCTCGGCTCCAGCACAATAAGTTAAATAGGTGCTCCAAAAAGAGCAATTGCCCCATTCCATTCGACGACTATCATTGACTGGAAAGGGGCATTTTTTTGTTTAACTTTTGCATGGTCATTAAGTGTCTGTTAAAAGGTGTCGGCCACTCACAATCCCCGTCGAATTTGTCCACAGAACTCTTGTATACTGGATTCAGACAATCCCCATATTCACTCTTGCCAGTGCAGTTAACATCGAGAGGATCCATGACCAATGCATGATCAATCAATCTCCAGAAGGATTACCGCATTTACCCTCATAGAACTGCTTGTCGTTATCGCTATTATTGCTATTCTGGCTGCCATTCTGTTTCCTGTATTCGCTCAGGCACGTGAAAAAGCCCGAGGAACTGCATGCCTGTCCAACATGAAGCAGATTGGTATGGCGGAGATTATGTATGTGCAGGATTACGATGAGAAGACCTTTTATCGCGCAAACGCGACGGCCCCCAGCCCCTGGAGAAGCGACGCCATTATCCCGGACTCGAATCTTCGTGCCCAAGCTTCCTGGTGGAATTTGCAGATGCCATACATCAAGAATAGTCAGGTCTTCACCTGCCCAAGTGATGCAGGACCTACATTGAGCAAGGATTCAAATCTTAATCTCACCATCAAACGCTCGTATATGGCTCTTGCTACTGCGGAGTCGCTCTCGCTCTCGCAGTTGGAATTGCCGACCGACACGATGGTGATCACGGAAAAATGGGATCGCGATTACTCCGGCATTCGGACTGACAGTTGGATTGAGCCCTTTAATGGAGATTTTAGTCCTGATTCACATGTTCCTGATCGGATGTGGACAGCAGGAAATCGACACAGTAACCGGGTTAACGCGACATTTATTGATGGCCATGCGAAGTCGCTGAGTGCAGGCCAGATTTCCAGCAGCC
>CAISOI010000282.1 GCA_903886985.1 uncultured Chthonomonas sp. | reverse complement strand
CTGTCTTCTAACATGGATGGACAAGATAAGACAGGATAACTGCAACGGCCAGATTGTTAGTGATTCATGTGAATGTTCCTTTATGTGTTCCTTTCACCAGTTGTGTTTAGTTTCTCGGTCACGGCGTGTCGTGACCCTACAAGTTCGGTCTCAACATGGTGCGGCCGCACCAAATTGATCCCAGGTATAGGCCGTCGGTTGATCGGACCGACAGCCCGGTGTTTTGTGCTTATACTTTAATACTCGTTTGGGGTTGGGGAATCCGGAAAGGTTGTGGAAAGTTTTTTTGAAAAAGTTTTGGGTAAGCATTGGAACTATATTAGGCTTCGAGATTGAGGCAGAGTGCATCGAGGTTGATCTGACTTGCTGCAGACTCTGTTAATTGAGTTTGCCGCATACTCGGAAGTTTCATGGAGGGTAGGTAAGTATCACGGACGTTGAACCCACATAAAGTACAATTGAAATATAGATAAGTGCGTATGACTTACTTTCTGGAATTTGCGCGAGTTTACGACACTAGCCCGGAGTTCACGATGGGGGAATCACAGCATGAGTAACGGTGACGTGCCTGAGCCACCAGTAACATGGCGGCCAATTGATCCTGCAACTTTCTCAACACCAAAGCCGGGACCGAGCGATCTTGCTATTGCCACTTTTGTACTGGGAATACTCGCCATACCGACAGGCGGTTTAACGGGTATTGCTGCGGTCATTACTGGCATATTCGAGTTCGGCAACATTCGTGCAGGTAGGTCAAGCCGAGCCGGGCTTGTTTGGAACACGACAGGGTTTGTCCTTGCCATCCTAGTTGTACTGGTCTTGATTATCTTCTGGGTATTTTTCATGCGCTTCGCGGGAACCATAATGAATGATATTAATTCAATGGCAGTCGGAGCGGGCAAGACAAAGTGACCCATAGCCGATTTTGCGCTCTGCAGAAGAACAGGATCGATTGGTGAACCTTCGCGACAACGGGATTTGTCCGTAACGCATTGAACGGTTGTGACAGTACTATGCAGGTAACAACTAACTCTTTTTTACGTTTCCAATAGCCTTCAAGTTAAGTTTGTTCCGTGAAAGGATCACAGAAATGAAACTCTCTCAAAGCACCATCATCCACATCCTGCTTGCCGTCGTAATTCTCGCCTCAATACCTTTGCTTGCAATGTTGCTCTTAAAGCCCGGACATTCAAGTCTCACTCCCGCAACTTGGTCAGCCATATTTTTGACTACCATTGCGTTGATACTGGCTGGCTTCTTGCCAAGCATACTTCGTCGTCGCAGAGGTCTACCTGCAATGGCTCCATTGTCCCCATCTGATGTGCGGATTAGCATAATTACTGTTGTCATTGGATGCGGATTATCCTATTACGGAGCCGTTACCAGGCAACTGTGGTTAATGACTATAGGAATCATGCTTGGCCCAATCGTATTTGCCTTTCGGCGTCCACAGAAGCAATGATTAGTGCGCAGACTTTGATCTCAACTAATTTCAGGACGTATAAGTTGTTGTCGGAGTATTCGAGGGAGCAAGAGAGGCATTATGTTTTCCGTGGATTGAAGAGACCCAGAGCAAGGTGCGTGGGCTGAGTCCGTGGTAGGAGAATGCATGTACAATAATGTGAGGTTACACGAATGAGCGAATATATTTCAATTGATCCGCAAGTTAGTCACGGGCAAGCGTGTTTTGCCGGTACTCGCATTCCGGTTTACCAAATCGTGCGCATGTTAGGGAGTGGTGATACCATCGACGACCTCATACTTGAGTATCCAAGTTTAACTCGTGCAAGCATTTCTGCCGGTTTGGATTATGTAGCATCGCTTGCCGAAGAGCAGGTAACTCCTCTTGACTCACTTGCCGTTTCTGCATGAAGATCTTAGTTGATGAGAACATTCCTAAACGCACGGTCGAGTTATTGCGAGAGAACGGACATCTTGTTAATGACCTGCGGGGAATTTCAGATCAAGGAATTGATGATACGGAAGTTTGGAATAAGGTTCTTACATTACAGGCTCTTTTGATCACAACCGACAAAGGATTTACCCTATACCGCAATGAACCCCATTTTGGCATCCTAATTGTCCGACTAAAACAGCCAAACCTTGCTAAAATTCATGCGCACGTAATGCTCGCATTAAAGTTGCACAAACCTGAAGAATGGTCTAATCTTACCCTTGTGATGAGAGATGCTGTGCAGAGCGAATATCGATATCATCCAGAAACATAAGTACAATCCTCTATAATAATTGCATCAACTTGTACCCCCCCATTGAGTACGGATATGGGTTGCGACTTGTCTAATCTCAATATCCTGCACTCATTGGTTTGAGTAACCAAAATTGCAAACCTTTCGTCATAGAACAAATCGATTCTATGGAGAATAAATGCATGAAAAGTTTGGTTGCCCTTTCGTTGTTTTTGCTGTCTGCCGCAGGTGTTTACGCCATTAGTGCTGATCCTAGAGATGCTTTCGTAGGCAAGTGGGAGGGCGAATCAAAGTGCGTTGACTTTGTTGCAGCGCCAAATTGCCATGATGAGCATGTGATCTACACGGTTAAGAAATCCGCGAAAGGTAAACTCGACCTGATTGTGGATGCCGACAAAGTTGTAGAAGGCAAACCTCAAAACATGGGTACACTGGATTTCTTCGTTAATCCAAAACTAAAGACGATCACAAATGAGTTTGCAAAAGGTACGTGGGAACTAGTACTAACCGGGGATGCGATGAACGGCACGTTGACACTTAAGCCTTCTGGCAAGATCGTAAGAAGAGTGAAAGTAGACCGGGTCAAAGCGGAATGATTGGATTCGTTCTGTAGGTTGTCCGGATGGACTATACGGTTTTGAATGCTCTGATTAGGCATCGGGCGAAAATCTGAAAGCATCAAATTCACGGTATTTGGCGTTGAGAAATTGAGGTTCGCAAGATTGTTGAAAGTTCGTAAGGGGCGATGGCTTCTGGCGGTTTTGTTGTCGTTAATCATTTTGGTTATCGGATACGTCAGTTTTGTCTACTTTGTAGCTTGGCAGACTTCAGCGACTGTAACTCTATTACCGATACGAGATTGGGTCTTTGTGGATGCCTATTCATTTCGGGCTACCAATATCAGTAGGATGTATCCGGCATTTCATAAGAGGAAACTCGGAATGTTCGAATTAACTAGTGTGTCTTTAGAGGGAAATATATACGAAAAATGATTGGTTGGTCGAACTGATTTGGGATAAAGAATGTGTATAGATGGAAGCAAACGAGGAAAGCAGCG
>CAISOI010000281.1 GCA_903886985.1 uncultured Chthonomonas sp. | reverse complement strand
CTGAGGGGATTCGAACCCCTGACCTTCTCAATGCCATTGAGACGCGCTCCCAACTGCGCTACAGCCCCACATCGACGACTATTATAACCCCACTCAACATCATTATGCAAGTACAATTTTAGTGAAATGGCGGGAGCGTGTGGGAATCGAACCCACCGAGAGCAGGGGCAACCCACCCTCCACACGATTTTGAAGATCGGAAAGACCACCAGGTCCCATCCACCCCCATGAAAAAATCAATTTACCACAATCCTCGCTGGTCCCGCCAATACTTCTCCGATGACGGACTGAACAACGGTTCCTTTACTTAGGAGCAGATCCAACAGTTGCGCCAATTTATTAGGGGAGACACAGATTGCGAGCCCTCCAGACGTCTGCGGATCGAACAAAACTCCACGTACATCTTCATTCACTTCTACAGCTATGTCACAGTTTGGAGCCAGATAATTCTCGTTGTTCTTGCCACCTTTGGTTGTGTTGCCTGCATGTGCAAGTTCAAGTACACCATCAAATAGTGGTAAATCCGAGGAGTTGATTTGGATGGTTACGCCGCTCGCCCGCGCAAGGTGAAAAAGATGTCCCATTAAGGAGAACCCGGTTATGTCTGTAGCAGCATGCACGCCCCCATCTCCGATTCCCACCTCTCGCATCGCTTCGGCGGCACCTGCATTCAGTTTGGACATAGAGTCGACAGCCGCTTGAAAAGTATCGACGGGACACTCGTCAAATTTTTGAGCCGTTGTGATTATTCCTGTGCCTAAAGGTTTGGTCAGAACAATAACGTCTCCAGGTCTTGCACCTGCGTTAGTTGCGATATGTTTAGGATGTGCTGTACCCGTCACAGAGAGACCGTACTTCGGTTCAGAAACATCAACACTATGCCCACCAACCAACATTGCTCCTGCCTCCATTACCTTATCTGCCCCACCCTTGAGAATTAACCCAAGCTCCCCTTGTGGGCGTGTCGAAATCGGGTAACAGAGTATGTTCATAGCTGTGAGCGGTATTCCACCCATTGCATAAACGTCAGAGAGGGAATTTGCTGCTGCGATTTGTCCATAGAGATAAGGGTCGTCGACTATTGGTGTAAAGAAATCCAAGGTCTGTATGATTGCAAGATCATCAGACATCTTTACCACGCCCGCATCGTCGCCAGTCGCAAATCCTACCAACATCCTGTCATCAATTGTCAGATTTAACTGTGTTAGAGCCTGCACTAATTGCGCTGGACCGATTTTGGAAGCACATCCGGCGCACTTCACAAGATGTGTCAACCTTGTATGAATATCGGGATCGTTTAAAGTAGTCATTGAGTAGCGCAACCTTCGGTTATATGGACTTTTTCAAGCGCGGTAGTAATCTCAGAAAGATCTTCAGTTTCCAGTGTTCTTGGGTCCAGAAGTACAGCATTGTTATGAATTCGAGTGAATATGGCGGGTCGATTAAGGCGTAGGGCGCGAGCAATGTCACTAACGCTCAATTGTGTCTTTCCAGGACTAATGGCGACACACACCGTTGGCAAAAGTTCTCCAGGAAGAGAACCACCTCCAACTTGAGACTGGGAGTCCACCAATTGGATCGAAAATTGGCACTTACTGGCTTGAATTTGAGCACAGAGAGACTCAGCCATCAATCCGATTTCAGATTTCATTCTTGACAGATACTTCAAAGTCGGAATAGAAGTAACAGTGCTGTCAGAGTTTTGATACTCTTTCAAAGTCGCTTCGAGAGCGGCAAGAGAGAGTTTATCAATCCTAAATGCTCGAGCAAGGGGGTGCATCTCCATTTTAGAGATTATCTCCGCCTTGCCCATGATTATCCCGCACTGTGGGCCGCCAAGCAATTTGTCCCCACTAGCAGTAATTGCACTGACACCGGTTGTGACTGCGTCACTCATAGTTCTAGTGTCCGCAACGCCTAATTTGGACGTGTTGATAATTGCACCAGAACCCAAATCGTCCACCACCGGAATTCCGTGCCTTTGTCCGAGTTCAACAAGATGTTCAACTGGCGGTTGCGCCGTAAACCCCACTATTTTGTAATTGCTTGGATGGCACTTCAATATCAGACCTGTCTGAGGGGAGATGGCTTGCTCGTAATCCGATAGTCGCGTTTTGTTAGTCGCTCCTACTTCTACCAGCTTCGCACCACTTGCGGCGATTATCTCAGGTAGGCGAAACGCACCGCCGATTTCTACGAGTTCTCCCCGAGAAACGATTACTTCTCGACCTGAGGCCAGAGATGCTACAGTTAGCACCACTGCAGCCGCATTATTGTTTACCACGAGGGCACTCTCTGCTCCCGAATATTCTGTTAACATTGCACGAACGTGATGTTGGCGGTAACCCCGTCCCCCACTTTCCAGATCAACTTCTAAAGTGGAATGCCCAGTGATCACTTCATAAACTGCCTGTGCTGCCAAACGTGATAACACAGCTCGTCCCAATCCGGTATGAAGAACTGTTCCCGTTGCGTTGATCGCAGTAACGAGTGTGCGATTGTTGCTAAGAGCGAGTATCTGTTCCACTTTCGCCGCGATTGCGTTGTTCTCCCAAATAGTGGAGTTAGAACGTAGTTGAGACAAGATTTGGCGTATTGCATTCACTATCTGGTCATGACTGTATTGTCCCTTGAG
>CAISOI010000280.1 GCA_903886985.1 uncultured Chthonomonas sp. | reverse complement strand
GCTACACAGATAGATGAAGTGGCGGATTTGGTCCGCAGTCATAGGCTAACTACTGTCATTGGGTCTGCCGGCTGTGGAAAGACACGGCTGTCATTGCAGGTTGCGGCGGAAATGTTGGATGATTTTGACGACGGTGTATGGTTTGTCGAACTGGCAACCGTAAATGACGACCTGGGAGCAATCTTAGCAGTCTCAAAAGTCTTCGATTTAAATGAGCAGCCCGGCAAATCTGTTCTGGACAGCCTTGAAGACCAGATACGGGCAAAAACCATTCTGTTGGTACTGGATAATTGTGAGCATATCATCGATCACGCGTTTCGGATCACGGATCGATTGCTGCGAAGTTGTCCTTCTCTCAAGGTTCTTGCAACATCTCGTGAGCCACTCGGCATAGGTGGCGAACAGCAATGGCGCATTCCATCCCTTTCTTTGCCTGCCGTGCTCAAGAATTCGAGTAATGACCTCGACAGACAGAGCCTCATGGAATTTGAGTCCATTCGGTTGTTTTTGGATAGAGCGTTCCTATCAAATTCTGAAATGGAACAAACCCCTGAAGACTTAAAAGCGATTGTTGGAATATGCCGTAAATTGGACGGAATTCCGTTAGCGATTGAATTGGCAGCAGCACTCGTGGATTATCTGGCTCCAACTCAGATTTTGGTTCGACTTACCGATTTCTTTAAGCTCTTAAATCGCGGCAATCGCTCTGCTATGGAGCGCCATCAGACTTTGAAGGGAGCCATTTCTTGGAGCCATAATTTGCTTTCGCCAGAGGAACAGACTCTCTTGCGTCGAACGGCAGTGTTTCATAACGGTTGGAGTCTTGAGGCAATGGAACAGGTCTGCATTGATCCTGAGTCAGAAGATTTTGAAATACTGTCTTCTCTTGCAACTCTCGTTAAGAAAAGTCTGGTTATTCGTGAAACAGGGGTGAACGGTCAAGCAAGATATCGCCTTCTGGAGTCGGTGCGCCAGTTTGGACAAGAGAAATTGGCAGAAGCGCATGAGCAGTCAGTATTCACGGAGAGGCACAAGCAGTTCGTTCTCAACCTTGTGGTAGAAGCGGAGCCAAATCTACAGGCGAAGGAACAGAAGAGATACCTCGATGTCTTGGAAGAAGAGCAGGATAACATTCGTGCTGCCATGGCGAATTCCGCTGACGCTGAATCGTGCCTGCAAATTGCGTCGCGGCTTCATATTTTTTGGATGTATCGTGGTTACCTCTCCGAGGGCAGACGTTGGCTTGAATCTGTAGTTCAACGTAAGGAGATGATCAGCGATCCGGTTCTGTCTAGAGCATTAAACTCCGCCGGATTAATCTATGCACAATCGGGAGAACTACCGATTGCAGAGTTGCTTTTGAAAGAGTGCTACGAAGTGCGTCAGAGACTGGCAGATGAAGTCGGTTCTGCGATTGTACTGAATAATTTAGGATTTGCGCATTGGAATGCAGGCAATATGTCAGTTGCGTTGGACTACTACCGACGAAGTTCAGAAATCTATTCTAAATATGGTGACACTAATCGATGGGCGCAGTCGATGTTAAATATTGGTGCTGTAAATATCGAGTTGGGTAACTTTGTTGACGCAAGTTCCGCTTTAGCTGAGGCAGAGCCTATTAT
>CAISOI010000279.1 GCA_903886985.1 uncultured Chthonomonas sp. | reverse complement strand
GAGGTTCGCGAGAAGCTACAGGTACTTGGTTTGGGAATGAAGGGTGGCGCCACAGTCGCTACGGATGATGTTGAAGATAGTGCAGAACCAACAGAAGAAGACCAGGCATAACGGTCCGAGAATGGCTTAACATTAGTCTTGATAGGCCATTCTGGCCGAAAGGAAGAATACGACGATGCGACATCGCATAATGGGCCGACAATTTGGCCTTCCGAGCGACCAGCGCCGCGCCCTATTGAAGGGTCTTGTGCGCTCGCTCTTTGCTTACGATAAAATTATTACAACGGAAACTCGCGCCAAAGACGTCAAGGCGATCGCTGAAAAGTTGATTACGACTGCCAAGAAGGGTGACCTTCACGCAAAGCGCGAAGTACGACGATATGTTGACTCTAACGTTTCTGCATTTGCTCGAAGCGACAAGGGCAAGATTATCGCCAATCCGAATTACGTGCCTGCGCGACTGTTTGATATAATTGCTCCGCGATACACCAATCGCAACGGCGGTTACTCAAGAATAACGAAGTTGGGCGCTCGACGTGGCGATGCAGCTCCAATGGTATTGCTTGAATTATTACCAGGGGATGTTGTTGCGACAACGGCTCCCGAATCGACAAATCCGTAAAGACCGAGGATTTAGTACTGTCAGCCAGCATGGTTGAGAACCGTTAATTTCGATGGAACGCCTCAAGATGACTATTGAATATGACGGAACAGACTTTGCTGGTTTCCAGTATCAGTCAAACCAAAGAACAATTCAGGCAGAGCTTGAGAGAGCGATCGGAATTATCACTTCGTCTGATGTACGTGTTCATGGAGCAGGTCGAACTGATACAGGGGTTCACGCTCTTGGTCAGGTAGTAAGTTTTGAAGCGGAAAATCGAGTACCTATTGGAAAATTGCCGATAGCGATGAACAGTCTTCTGCCGAGAGATATTTCGGTAACAGCAGCTTCTGTTGCAAAAGCTGATTTTCATGCTCGGTTTAGTGCACATAGCCGGACGTATGTTTACACGATACTTAACCGAAAACATCCTTCTGCTCTGTTTGGGCGGTATACTTACCACTGTCCTGAACTGCTTGATATAGATTTGATGCAAGTTGCGGCAGAACAGTTGCTGGGTACACATGATTTTGTGTCGTGGGCAAATAGCTCAAACGAAGTTAGTACCACCGTGCGGAATATTGTTCGGTTGGATGTTAGGCGAAGAAAGTCTTTTATCTTAGTTCGAATTGAAGCGAATGCATTCCTTAGAGGAATGGTTCGTAATGTAGTTGGAACGTTGGTGGAAGTGGGCAGTGGCAAGCGCCCTGCGGAAGATGTGGCGCGCATAACTGCAGCGCTCAATAGAACAGAAGCGGGACCTTCCGCACCTGCTCGTGGACTATGTTTTGTCCGTGTACGATACTAATTGACAACTTTTGTCATTTGCAAGTTAAATGATTCGCGATTGGATGTCTTACGAGATAGAATCCTTGGCGCTCATTCAGGAGTTTAAAAATGAAAACCTATTCGGCAAAGCCGAGCGATATAGAAAAGAAGTGGCTTATTCTGGATGCCGCCGGGTTGCCTTTAGGGCGTCTCGCAGTTGAAGCCGCAAAACTTTTGCGTGGAAAACATAAGCCTATGTTTACTCCCAGCATTGATACTGGAGACTTTGTAATCGTAATCAATGCGAGCCAAGCGATCTTGACCGGTCGAAAGGCAGGCGAGAATATCTACAGACACTCTGGTTGGCCAGGGGCCATCAAGAGTATCACCCGTGGTGATGAACTCGAGAAGAAACCTGAGGAAGCAGTCCGACGCGTTGTTCGAGGCATGTTGCCTCACAACAAGCTCGGTGACGCTCTAGTAACAAAATTGAAAGTGTATGCCGGCCCTGATCATCCACACGAAGCCCAACAGCCTGTATTGTGGTCGGGCGCAGACAAACAAGGAGAATAATCTTGCCACCAGCAACTCGTTATTATGGAACCGGCAAACGTAAAGATGCCGTAGCACGTGTATGGATTGTTCCAGGTACTGGTGAAGTTACGGTAAATAACCGACCTGCTTCCCGTTACCTTGGACGACTTGTGCTCACCCGCTTGGTCCAACAACCATTTGATGTCACTGAGACTACGGGGCGATATAATGTGATCGCCCACTGTAAAGGCGGCGGAATCAGCGGTCAAGCCGGAGCAATCAGACATGGAATCAGCAAAGCGCTTCTAGAAGCAAATCCTGATCTACGTCCAGTCTTGCGTAGACTAGGCTTCCTAACCCGTGATCCACGTGTCAAAGAGCGTAAAAAATACGGTCGCAAGCGTGCACGGCGTGGCTTCCAGTTCAGCAAACGTTAAGTTTTTCATAGATGGTGTAAAATGTCAGGAAGGATTCTCTTTCCTGACATTTTTTTGTGCCTAAGCAAGCGACTTAGCATTATTCAATGGAGATCAATACATGACAAAGTGGATTCCCGCTATATTAATATGGGTGTCGATTGTGCTTCCAATTGCCTCGCAGGCAGATTCAGCTGGTGATGCCAAAATGGTGGTTCAAAAGCTCTATGATGCCTCCAGTGCGGCGTGTGT
>CAISOI010000278.1 GCA_903886985.1 uncultured Chthonomonas sp. | reverse complement strand
TTTATGTTTCCTTCGAACCGTTTAGGAAGTCTAGGGTTTTCTAAAGCGCAAGCTCAGTCTGCTGTCACTTTACCTTGTTCTACTAGCTAGTTTCTAGCTGTTTTGTTAGTGAACTGCAGGTTTCATATCCAATAGTAAGTTAGGTTCAATCAGACAATTATGAAAGATGAACTATATGTATTTAGCAGAATTGCAATCATTTGGGGGTGTTGGCCATGGCGGACAAGGAGAATTAGGCGTTAGCGCTGATTATTCAGAGCGTCTCCGTTACGACCTTCCAATCACGAAGTCAATGCAAGAGCATTTGCTGCGGCATCAAAGCCCCCATTTTCTGAATCTAGAAGTACTAAAAACTTATCGGTTAAGTCCTCAAATGGATACCAGTCTTCATCTTCTTGGTTTTCAAATGCTTCCTGCAACATCTCTTCCCGAATTGCTTTATCTCGGGGATAGGGTTCTTTGAACCAAGCCACTGCCTGCGCGGGAATGACGAATTGGTAGATTGTGCGTATTGCAAACATTGGTGCGAAGTGGTAGCAAAAGCGGATTCTTCGCAGGCTCAGAATGACGTGTTTTGAGGTTGAACTTTTAGATTAGAAGTTCGTTCTAGGTGGCGGTATTACCGGATTCCCGCTTCTGCGCGAATGTCAGGTAGTTGGATGTGAGTTCGACAATGTGATTTGTACGTGGTCAATAGTAAAGAAGATGAATTGCCGCTGATGGCAAGTTAGCCCATTGATTCTCCCCGTATACTATGAAATTCAAAAAAGTACACTCCCACTTGCCGAGTTTGGCTCTTTGAAACGAGTTATTAGATATAGATAACTAAAGTTCAACGGAGGGAATGGGGCAATGTCACCATCTCGAAAAGATCCAAATATACGTATTCCACGTGCAATACCTCTGCCGCCGAAGCCGGAGGTGGAGATTCCGACTATTCCGTACAAGCCGATACTCAGTACCATAGAAGTGGCGAGGGCGCTAAACCTGCACAAAACCACCATTTGTAGGTATGCGAAAACGGGAAAGCTGCCGGTCGAGAAGCCCAGTAATAAGATAGTTAGCTGGCGATTCCGATATGAGGATGTAGTGGACTTCACGATGTCGGATATTTGTCAGAAACGTCTCGAGAGAGAGGCGGTTCGTGTAGCGGCGATGGGGAGACTGCCACTCTCCGAGGCGGTCGACCGAGAGGCACTGCTGACCACTCGCGATGCAGCCATGGTTCTGGGGACCAGCCCGGAAATGATCCGCAAATACATATACAGAAATCAAATCTATGCTTTTCAGGATCATCAGGCGCAATTTGGGTCGAAGTGCTACGTGCTGTATGATGCTATCATGCGGCTAAAAAAGGAGCGGGAACGCCGCAAAAAGCCTATGCCGAAGCGTCTGCTGATTGAATGGAACCGGTGCCTGGATGGCTGGGAATACGCGAATAACGATAGGAAAGTGGATCCTGAAACTGCGAAGAGTCTCCAGCGAAACCATAGCGGCTATATGTCGACGCGGCAGGTTTCTCGGATGATGGGAATCAGCATTGGCCAAGTTAGCAGATTGCGAGCGACAGGCCGAATACAGGGATACCATTTCCCCTACAAGCCGCAAATTGACCTCGAATTCAGGACCCACGCACCGCAGCGGGGATATTCTCACTGGTTCTTTAAAAAGGAAGATGTACGGAATCTCATGAATGATCCGAGCTACCAAAAGAGACGCGCATCGTATAAATATGGTCAATCCGAGGAAGCGCGGCGGATTCGGCAAGAGAAGATTGATAAACAGATAATGCTGGATCTGGCTTTGTGTGAAAAGATAATGGGAATCAAATTCGACGATCACGGTAACCAGATTGAGTGGCCGGAAAAGACCTATTGGGGTGGGATCGAGTAGGAGATAAAAAAGGCGAATGGAGGAATGGGAGAGCTGGCGAATAAATTCGCACCTATGAAAGGCACGAAGTCCACCTTCGTGGAATCAAAATTGTGGATGTCGTTGGGAATGTTGTGTTAATAATAGTGTGTCTGGATTCCCGCCTGC
Source organism: uncultured Chthonomonas sp. (assembly GCA_903886985.1). GTDB lineage: Bacteria > Armatimonadota > Chthonomonadetes > Chthonomonadales > CAJBBX01 > CAISOI01. The sequence continues at coordinate 8,773 of CAISOI010000278.1, read as the reverse complement.
GCGGGAATGACGTGTTGGTAGTATCTGAGATCGGTCAGAGACACGCATCAATTTCGGGAAGAAAGAAGCAAGCTTGAGTACTGCATCTATTGGCGGAAATTCATTCGCAGATTGTAGGCATCTTGAACTAGTGTCATAATATTCCCATGCCAACTCTTACAGAATCCTTACCGCCAACTCGCGGTTTTAATCTGCGTGCCCTAGCGTTGCCATTCAGGTGGAAATGAAATCTCTTTCAGTTATCCGCCAGGATTTGACCGAAGGTAACTACGACTTCAGTCGCCATGCTTTCCGTCGTGCTGTCGAAAGGAACATTAGTGAAACCGAGATTCGTGAAGCAGGTGCACGAGCGGAGGAGATAGAGAGCTATCCTGATGACAAATATTCCCCAAGTGGACTGCTTCTTGGATTTACGCGATCTGGACGAGCGCTTCATTTTCAAGTATCATATTCTGACGGTAATCTTACAAAGATCATCACGATTTACGAGCCTGATCCGGATGAGTGGGTTGAATTCCGGGTGCGGAGATAACCATGTTTAAATGTCATGTATGTGGACATAACGCTGCAAAATTAGAGATGGTCAGTGAAGTATTTAATCTGGATGGACGTAGAGCGCTTGTAGAGAATATTCCTGCCCAAGTGTGCGAGCATTGCGGTGAGCCGACCTTTTCGCGGGAGACTACTGAACAAATTCGACTGTTGGTTCATGGTCAGGGCCGACCCTTTAAGACTGTAGAAATGGACGTCTTTGCCATGTCTTAAGGTGAAGGTGGCATGAGGAGCAGAACGTGCATCCCGATGGCAGTTTGATCTGAGGCGGCACTCAGTGTGACTTACTGGGTATTGCTATTTGATTATTTGATTGTATGTTTTCGTTTTGGTCGAGAGTCAAGGAACGATATCGACACGGGTTCCGAGATCGATATCCTCATAGAGTTGTTTCACGTCCTTATTCTCCAGTGCGATGCATCCCCAGGTCCAATCTCGGGCGGTGCCGCCGCCATGAATGAAGATCTCCCCACCTAAGGGAGTCTTTTGAGGCGGTAGTTTGCCATTCTTGATTGCTTCCGCAATTGCTTTATATTGCGATTTCGTAATTCGGCCCGAATCTAATCCATCGGCTGCGTCCGACTCATTAGGATAGTCGATCTGCAGCGAGAGATAGAAGTGGCTCTTTGGGTTCTTCACCCGAATATGATAGGTTCCTTCGGGCGTTTTCATATCGCCCTCTTTCTCTTTGGCCCCAGTCGGCTTATTCCCCAACGCAATTTTGTAGGTTGCAATTTCCGCATCGCCTCGAAATACAACAATCTGTCGCTTGGATTTGTTAATCTCCAGATGTACGGTCTTGTTGATTGGAAGTAGGTAAGGTGGACGACGCGCAGTACGGTTAACGGCAAATGCTACAAAACAGGAAGGGAGTGAGCAACAAACGAACACCATAAAATTACGATATTTATTATCCAATTAGCCGCCTGCTCTCGCAAGTACTTCATCTTCCGCATTATAATCAAACTGCTTGGTGTCGAATTCTGCCGGCATATTGGCGGATTGCCATTGCACGGTCCTCACCATTGATTCCTTTTGGGGCACCAATTCGGAATATCCGAGTTCCTGACGGATCAAAGTAGAGTCCAGCGCCCAATCTTGATTCCAGTCCATAGGGTCCTTTAGTGAATCTGGGAGCGATGTCTCCGGCAGTTCCAAAATCTCCCCATTCCAACTATTGGCATCCGCGATGGCTTCCACCCATTCCCGCTCGGTGAGGCAGACCCGGTCGGCGGCATTATAGATGTGGTGACCTTTGCGCGTATCGAGCGCGCAGAGTGCAATGGCTTCTGCCATGTCTTCTACATAGCCTCGGAGACCATGCCACTGGGCCTGTTCCTTCGACAAAATTATTTGCTTCCTGCCGTCCATCATCCGCTTCAAATACGGGTGCGTTCGACGTTGATAGTCCAAAGGTCCATAGACCATCGGCAGCCGAATGCTGGTGACAGGCATGGCATCGGCATCTGCCATAAGGGCGCGCTCCAAGAGTATCTTGTCATAGTTATAGAGGCGATCCTCGGGGCCCTTGCAGTCGGCGCGATAGGGATAGAGCTTGTCGCGTAGTGGGGATTGTTCGGTTAGTGGAGTTGGGTCCGGCGCGCCAGGGTCAGCGAGGCGCAACCGATCATACGCGCGGTAGACATCCGCACTGCTAATCACCACATATCTACCGATTTTATTCTGAAACATCTGGAACTGTGATTCGCCATCCTGCTCGTCCAGCCCAATCATATTGATGACGACATCTGGTTTGAGCTTGTCAAATTGCGGAATAATATCTGCGATGTTCGCCCTATCCCCAATGATATGAGTCAGGGGTCTGGGAGATTATCCATGGAATTGCCCCGATGAAATACATGGACATCGTGCCCGAGCGCGACCAATCGACGAACAGCATGAAGCCCAATGAACCGTGTCCCACCCAAAACCAGTATTCGCAATTCGATCACTCCAGAGCAATAAATTTTCGTCAACGCATACGAGATTATATCTGGCTTTTGATTAATATGTTATAAGAGGAACCTGATAGGGGGGAGTAGAACAGTTACAGCGGAAGGTGCGTTCCGCCACGCTCCTCCCGCTGTTCGTGCGGGTCTTCGAATGTGTTACGTCAGCGCCCAAGCCGACACATCCGAAGACCTTCACGTATTTAAGCGGTGATGCAACTGACCGAACACCGCGAGTTTTTGCAGTAGTTGTCAGTAACTTTCACCGACATATTACTTAACGAATTCGGCCGAATTGTGTGACATATCCTTTTCTGGTGTTGTTGAAGATGAGGGCATTTTGTTTGCCAGTGAGGATGTGAGCCATGCAACTGTAACGGTAGCAGTGGAAGCCGGTAAAACCAGGAGGATTTTCTACACCGCAGAGCTAATCCAAGCTCTAACCGCAAAGATCGTCGCTGAGTGAATCCGAGGTTATTTGTCGGGGTTATCTCCGATGCAATTTCATCCTCGAAAAAACTCTAATGATTGCCGATCGGTGCGTCGGGAGTTCCGTCCCTCACGCGAACGGGATTTTCCAAGGGGTATTCCGATCCCATTATGCACCAAAGGTAAAGATCCAAAACATTTAGAACCCACACCTGCTAAAGGAGAATCCACAAATGCCAAAGATCATATTATTTACAGAACTAGCTGAGAAGTGTATTGCGGACGGGATATTTGCATCTCTTGGATCTGACGGTCCTACTTCTGGGGCAACTGCTCAATGTGAGGCGTTCCGTAGAATCAGAAGTGCCAATCCGCTCAACCTGATTGCGGAGACACAACCAGACGATTTCAATTTTGTTGCACCGATGCCTCTCCAGATGTTTGTTCAAGGTGACTGTGCTGTTCTTACATCTGACCGCAAATCGGAACTCTGGTTAGATGCACTGAAGACAACAAAGATATACTGGGAAAACGATCCTCAACTGCCGAATCCTTTCCCTGTGGCAAAATTCCCGCAGCCGGATATGGATTGCGAAGGGACAAGACTGATCGCTCTTGCGGAAGCCTTACAAAATGAATGGGAGGTAGCTCAATAATGAGACATCACCTTCATACATCTATTTTTGTCGCATATCTCACCGTGGCATGCTCCCTATGTTTTGGACAAGATACACCTCCCACTGCTCCAAATGGTGACACAGCGATGGGTATCCAGATTCAACTTGGTGGAATAATACAGAATAATGGTGACCACAAGTCTGCGAGTTTTCACCGAATTATTTATAAAGGCAAAATGCTAAATCAATCGGGAGAAGAGCAGAAAAATACGGACCCAACACACCAGTTCCTTTCGTCGGGAAAATCGGACAGCAATGACTTGATGTTCGATCTTGTACAGGGATCGGGCAATGTCAAGAATGACATATTGAACGGAATAGGCATTGATAAACTTCCTATTCCGAAACTCTTCGGTCCAAATTATAGGAGTGTGCTGCGTGGCGGTGGCAATCTAGATGGTAGTTCAGGAAATCTAGCTTTCGGGTACGAAACCCATGCTTTACATGTTAATGGACTCTCCGGATGGCTTATTCCTGGTGTCAATGCCGAGCGTCGTTGGATGAAGGGTACCAAACCGGAGTCGTTGGGAACGCTCAATTACCGTATGTTCACTGGAATCTCAAACTGGGGAAAGATCAAACGAGTTCCATTTGCCTTAGAAGATGTTATCAAATCTGCTCCGACCTGGGATAGGTTGCATGGTTTCCTCGCCACTCCACCGGATACGAAGAACAAGGATCTCTTCATGTTCCTAATCGGTCAGGCAAAGAGTTTGGCGTTTGCAAGGGACCCAGGAGTTGGCTACGCGGAGAAGATAACTCACGCCTATGAAACACAGGCGAAGACCTACCAACTCGGATTGATGGACGCACTTTGGATCGAAGGGGACGGCTGGTGGGATATGGTCGGACAGGACCATCCACGGTTAAAGACATTCGCTGCATTTGTCTGGACGGTTTTCCGAGAGATGAAAACGTCGGGCCACACGCAGTTCCAGGTTCGCTACGAGACCGGATTCGACCGATCACAACCGGACCGCATCAATCGCGTGATGGGAACACTTGGGTTTGTATATTAGCTGGTAGTGAGGGCATAACCAACTATCGAGGAATTGAGTTAAAGGAGAAGGCAATACGTGCGGCACTGAAGTCTGCATGGAGAGAGTAGAACTCTGTTGGATTTAAGGGGACCACAATAAGCATTAATAATATAATTACATCTGGAGAACAACAGAATGCAATTTCGACTTACCGCAGTCTTTCAGAAAGTTCCTGAAGGCTATATTGGATTCGTAGAAGAGCTTCCGGGAGCAAACACTCAGGGAGAAACCCTCGAGGAGACTCGTTCTAACCTGCAAGAAGCTATTACGATGGTCATGGTAGTTAACCGCACTTTGGCTGAAGAATCACTTTTTGGATAACCATTGCAATAACACAGCGACCCGCCTATTTTCACGTTTATTGTGAATTTATAGGCGGGTCGCATTAGGTTCAATTCAGTCCATCAATCCTGCTACTTGCCGGCAGGATCCTGATCCCACCAGAATGGCTTCTCGAGCTTCTTTTGGATTGGCCACACTTGATCGAGTGTTTCGCCCTCGTACATCTCGCCATTCTTCATCACCCACTTGATGGACCGCGTATTCTTGATATCCTTTAGCGGGTTGTTATCAAGAACAATGAGGTCCGCCAATTTCCCTGCTTCGATAGATCCAAGGTCCTGAGCAAGTCCGATCGCTTGAGCCCCAAAGAGGGTTGCACATCGAAGTGTCTCCAACGGAGTCATGCCGCCGGACGCCAGACTCCATATTTCCCAATGCGCGCCCAGTCCCTGCAGCTGTCCATGGCTCCCCAAACAGACGTGCCCGCCCGCATGCACAACATCTGCACATCCTTTGGCTATGCCGACGTGTCCATATTCATCCGCCATAAACCACTGCTTCCGACGGCGGACCATCGGATCGAGGATTGCGTGAGGTACAAACCGTCGGAGTTTTGGATCGTTATGCACATCGGTCGATTCAAACCAGAGATTTTCGGTATCCGGCGCACCGTATCCCACCAAGATAGTTGGCGTGTAATAGGTATCGGATTTTGCGACGAACTGGGTAACGTCCTTATACAATGGCTGAATCGGCAGGGCATGCTCACTGCCGGAAAACCCGTCAATCATTTGCGAGAGATCAAGCTTTAGATCGAGGGCACCTTCCGTTGTCGGAGTGATCTTCAATTCCTTACAAGCCAGCGCAACCCATTGGCGAACCAATCGGTCACCGGACATATACTCCTTCAGCGTGTCCGTTTTGTAGCCTTCCTTGTAACGTTTCAAGTAGCGCAGAACTGCCTCTTTGTCATCCAATCCGGCGTCGTTAAAAACACCCGGACCAGTGGTAAAGATGCGCGGTCCCAATATTTCACCCGTCTCCACCAGATCGGAATAATTAAAGATATCCGTTGTGCTGCTTTGCGGATCACGCGTTGTCGTTACGCCATAGGCAAGATTCGCCATATATTGCCAAACCTGCGACTGGTTCAAATCGCGCGGTGGCCACATATGAGAATGGACATCGACAAATCCCGGAATAATCGTCTTACCCCGGGCAGATATCACTTTTGCGCCTTTGGGAACAGTAACTTTTCCATGTTCACCAACTTCCGCGATCCGGTTTCCGGTCACGACGACATCGCCATTCTCAATGACCTCGTCGCCCTTCATGGATACAATGCGGGCTCCGGAGAGGACAACAGTACCTGTTGGAACTGCTCGCTTTGCTTCCACTGCCACATCCACAACGTGGGGTGCATCCGCCATGATATCCTGCCTCATGAACTTCGATCCCCACGCCCACGTCACACTTTTACTGTCCGCGGACCAGCCAAGGTAGCTCCCGCCTTCGGTCGACAATTTCTTAACAAGTACGGAAGAAGGTGCCGCACCAGCAATCGAAACGCTTAATGTCTCCTTGCCAACCTTCGGTAATTCGAGCAGATAGTGTCGGTTTTGGAGATCGACAAAAACACGTTCTCCGTCTGGCGAAATGACAATCTCCGAAGGACCGGGTGGGATGGGGCTGGGCGAATGCCCGGTAACCTTCACGTGCATCCGACGATCTTGTCCATCCAGCCGTATCGATCCGAGCCCAATGCTGCCCGGTTCGCCGGACATTGTCATATAGACTCTGTCCGAAGTGGGACCAAAGTGGAGACCTGAAGCGCCATTCGCCAAAGCCACATAGGTCGATTCACCACCACCCTGCGCAGGGACCCATCGGATTTCGAATGGCTGAACCGGATCGAGTCCGGTTATTTCTGCACGCGCTGCACCTCTTGTGAGGATTTCGAGCTCGTCGTGATTGTGAGGAGTCGAATAGCGTTGTGCGTCAACCGATCCAGTAAGAAACACCACTTTGGTGCCGTCCGGCGTAAAGGCAGGGGACATATAGAGTGCAGAGTGTCTGGTGAGTGGTTGTGCAGGAGCGGAACCGTCGGAGGGAACCCGCATAATCTGCCCACCCTCTGTCGTCCAGGAGACATAGACAATCGCGCTGCCGTCCGGCGACCAGATAGGGCTGAATTCCCCTTTTCCTTCGCCGGAATTTGTCAATCGTTTGGCGGTCATCGAGCCTGCACGGGGCTGCTGCGTAACATCAACTGTCCAAACTTTGTTGAGTGCGCCGAAAACGAGAGTTTTTCCATCCGGGGAGAGGTGCGGCCATCGAATTATTCTGGATTTAAGATTTGCGCTCTGGTCGACCCGATAGTCAAAGTGCAATCGAGGTGCGATATCCGCGGACACCTTCGCCGTAAATGGAATTTCCGCTAATTTGCCGGTTTCAACGTCACACTTTTGAATTTTGCCACCAACGGAGAGAATCAGCGATTTACTGTCCGAAGTAAAACAATAACCCGGAAGCGTATCACGCGACGCGACCGATTCCTGATCATCTCGGGTGACCGGATTCACCAGCCATCGCTCTTCGTTGGTCTGAATATCACGAATACGTAGAGCGGTTCCGGCATCATATCGAGTTCCATAGACCAATTTTTTGCCATCGGGAGATAGGACTGGCCGAATCGCGCTTCCTACTGTATTCGTTATCGCGTAGGCATCACTATTTTCTCGGTCGAAGCGAGTGATCTGCCACATCGGGAACATAACATTATAGGAGAACATTCCGGGCCGCTGTGCATAGTAGATGAACCTGCCATCCGGCGATGCAACCGCACCGATTTTGCTCGGGCGCTTTGTCATCTCTTCCCTGCTCATCGTGGGGGAAATCGGAGGAAGCGGTGATCCGACAGTCACTCCTGTACCGCCATCTTTGTGGTACATCCAGACCGAGTAAGTATCGAAACCATCTTTTTTGGATACAAGGATGTACTTTCCGTCAGGCGTCCAGGAGGGCGAACAGAAATCCACGTGCCTTGTTTTGGTGATCGGCTTGGCATTGGTGCCATCTGCATTGCATACCCACAGGTTTTCACCGCCGTTCTTGTCGCTCAAAAAGGCGATGAGTTTACCGTCCGGTGAAAATTTGGGCTGGCTTTCGAAGGACATACCGCCCACAATTTTCGTGGCTGTTCCACCGCGCGCAGGAATGGTATAGAGGTCCCCCAAAAGATCGAAAACAATGGTCTGATTGTCGGGTGAAAGGTCAACAGACATCCAGGTGCCTTCGTTGGTTTCAAACTCGACCTTCCCCGCAGCTTTCAAGAGAAGCTCATCGGTCTTCTCCTCTTTGGCATCCGGCTTCTTCATTTCCGTCTGAGCCATCATTGCGGTAGAGCAAGTTAACAACAACGCGAGACTTGCCACGATGAAACCACGCCAGACACGGAAGCCACACTTATACCTATTTGTTCGGGAATGCAATTCTCTAATTTCTCCTGTAATGTTGGGGCGATTCGACATACGCCCACTCTGCATCACCGCAGTATCCCGACGGAATGCGCTTGAGACAAATTGTCGAAAGTGTGATTGTACCATCGTGGAATCCGTGAAAGAGAGAGGGGGAGGTTTCGATTTGCGGCATGCCCATTCCGGACTCGTGGCACTCCTCTTTATATTTCTTCCAATAGCCGTTGACATCGTAGGGTGTAGGCCTTGGAGGCCGGGTCATAATCAAGCCATTGGATCTCGGAATCTCTTGCTTCTTGAATTTTGGTGGTTTGTTTACTCGGGTTTTCGTATAATATATTTGGCTTGCGAACAATTTTTAGCGATTT
>CAISOI010000277.1 GCA_903886985.1 uncultured Chthonomonas sp. | reverse complement strand
TAGCTTCCACCACCGCCGCCACCATAACTACCACCACCACCACCACCACCGTAATTGCCGCCACCGCCGCCGGTTTTGGGTCTTTCTTCACGGGGTCGCGCTTCATTTGAGGTAATGGTCCGGCCGTCAATCATAGTGTTGTTGGTGCCTGCGATTGCAGCTTCTGCTTCAGCTTCTGAACTCATTTCAACGAATCCAAATCCTTTGGACTGGTTTGTAAATCGATCACGCACTACAGTTGCAGAGGTGATGGTTCCAAATCGCTCGAATGCTTGCGATAAAGATTCGTCGGTTGTGGAGTAAGATAATCCGCCAACATAAATCCGCTTAGTCATTTTCAGCGGGATCCTTTCCTTCCTGGCTTGAGGAAGTTTACGTAGGGCGTAGAGAAAATTATATATCTGCGCGCCCTGAGACATGAAAAGTGAAGCCTGTCATTATCTTCACTATCTGAGTCAGGCGGCAGAACGAGGGATAGAACCAGGATACAACATGCAATACGCACGCATCTAGGTGAATCACGTTTTGTGTCGTCGAACAGATGGGCTATTATACAACAACTTTCGTGGAGTCAACCGAAATTGTTTAGTTTTGCTAAATTTTTATGCCACTCGAAATTATATCAGTGGCAGCAAACTACAATTAAGAGACGCCTGCCATCTCACTATTTCGTGCTGATGCCTTCTCTGCATAATCGCAATCCGGATTTGTGCACTTAATGGCACCTGTTACACGCCCTCGGAAAGAGACTTCTGCCAAAGGCCATGTGCAGGTTGGACATGGTCGTTCCAGAGGCTTTCCCCAACTCTTAAAGTCGCAGGTCGGCTCATTGGAGCAGAGATAGATTGCTCCGAAGCGGGTTTTCTTCGCCATGATCTGTCCACCATCTTTTGGGCATTTGATACCAGTATCAACACTAGCAGCGGCGGCAGGTTTTTCGCCTTCTTGACCGGGAATATTTACAATGGTTTTACACTTGGGATACCCAGAACATCCGAGGAACTTTCCAAGGCGACCTTCTCGCTCAATAAGGGGTTTGCCGCATTTGGGGCACATTTGGTCCGAGAAAACTGGTTGTGGTTTTTCTGGTAATGCGACCGGATTGCCTTCTTCATCGATATTCATTATGGTTTTACATTTGGGATAGCCTGAACAACCGAGGAATGGTCCTCGTTTACTCTGCCGCAACATAAACGGTTTACCGCAATTTGGGCAGAGATGTGCTGTTTCAACTTGCTCTGGTTTCACTCGCTCCATGTTTTCGTGGGCAGCGGCGATACTCTTATCGAAAGGACCATAAAATTCGGTAAGAAGAGTCAATTTGTCATAGGTGCCTTCCCCAACTTCATCCAGTTTTACTTCCATTCCAGCCGTGAAACCGATGTCCAAAATATCTGGGAAGTGTTTCACCAAAAGATCATTAACGGTGAAACCAAGTTCCGTCGGTCTAAATCGCTTCTCTTCGAGAATAACGTATTCTCGATCCACAATAGTCGAGATAATGCTGGCAAAGGTGCTAGGGCGACCAATACCTTTTTCTTCCAGCGTTTTGACCAACGTGGCTTCTGAGAATCGTGGTGGCGGCTCTGTAAAATGTTGCTTCGACAGCAATTCTATCAGGTCGACAACTTGCCCCTTTTTGAGCTGTGGCAATGGATCCCGTTCTTCTTCGTCTTTATCGTCCGTGTCTTTGCCTTCCATATAGACTGCAGTAAACCCAGGAAATTTAAGAACAGAGCCAGTTGCGCGGAAAAGATATTCGTTTGCGAGTATCTCGGCGGTGGTGACATCGAATATCGCATGGGACATTTGGCTGGCAACGAAGCGCATCCAGATCAACTTGTATAGCTTTAGTTCCTCCGGCTTCATGAACTGGGCGACGGAGTCTGGTGTTCGAAATACGGACGTTGGACGAATTGCTTCGTGCGCATCCTGCGCGGATCCCTTCGTTTTATAGACTGGAGGTTTCGCGGGCAGATATGCATCGCCATATTGCTGACGAACAAATTCAATGGCTTCTACCTGAGCGTCGTTAGAGACTCTCACGGAGTCTGTTCGCATATAGGTAATCAGACCGACGGAACCTTGTGAACCGAGGTCAACGCCTTCGTAGAGGCTCTGTGCGATGGACATGGTTCGCCGACTGCCATAACCGAGCTTTCGAGAAGCTTCTTGTTACAATGTGCTCGTAATAAATGGTGCGGATGGATTCCGACGTTTCTCGTTCTGTTTGATTCCTTCAACATGATAGACGGCGCTTTCCAACTCAGAAACGATACCTTTTGTCTGCTCTTCGGTAATAAGGCTGATCTTCTCTTTACCTTTACCAACAAACTTGGCTTCAAAAGGAAAGTGCTTCTCAGGATTGGTAGGTGTCAGATTTGCCGTCAGGCTCCAGTATTCAACTGGGACAAATGCCAAAATCTCGCGTTCTCGCTCGACAACCAATCGCACGGCCACTGACTGAACTCTTCCCGCGCTCAGGTTCTTTGCAACCTTTTTCCAGAGAAGCGGGGAAATTCTATATCCCACCAATCGGTCCAAAATGCGTCGTGATTCCTGCGCATCCACTAAGCTCGAATTGATCGGACGAGGAACAGCAATTGCAGACTGCACCGCAGTCTTGGTAATTTCGTTGAAAGTAATTCGTTCGTAGGACTTGAGTTTTAGCGCGTTTGCCAGATGCCAGGCTATGGCTTCACCTTCTCGGTCAGGGTCAGAAGCCAATAGTACTTTATCGGCCTTCTTGGCAGCTTCACTCAGCTTCTTGATTACATCTTTGCGGGATGACATATTCACGTATTTTGGTGTGAAGCCATCTTCGACATTGACTCCGATCTCGCGTTCAGGCAGATCACGAACATGACCCATAGATGCTTCTACGGTGTAGTCGCTTCCGAGGATGTTCTTGAGAGTCTTGATCTTGGATGGTGATTCCACAATGATTAAAGTCTTTGGCATTAGTCAGTCTTTCGTGAATAAACGGTTAGTGAGTCTCACCCGAGGTAGAGGCGCAAACGTGCCGTATCTTACCTATGTCTGATACTATTGTCAACAAGTAACAGACAGGGCGATTTGATGTTTAAGAATTCAGTTATCCGTAAAAAGCGGGAAGAATGGTTCCACATTAGCGACCATCACGGCATCTATTTTACGGCGACGTCATTCCGTTCGAACAAGGTGAAGGCATCTAAGTCTGTTGGCAGTTGTCTGGGTAACCGATAGCCTTTGATTTTATGGTATCGAATTCGGAGTTCATTTAGAGGACTGTCTTCGTTGACGATTAGTTCCTTTAGCTCGCCTGATCGGAGCAATACGTACTCTGGTTGCAACGATCTGAGTATATCCTGATACGGGCTAATTGCGCCATTATGGAAGAAGGGGATGACTTCGGGAGACACTAATCCGACTGCATCCAGAATGCGAACTCCGCTAAAATATCCGATGTAGCCAATCGGTTCCATCATCACTTTCGAGCCGGGTTTGATAAGTGTTGGGAGCGAAATCCCGATTGTTTTTAGTATCCCGGCTTCCGCTTCTTGGTCCGCTGCCATCATGTTACCAATCTTTGGCGCGAAACACACTCCTGCAATGATCACGAACGACGTAGCAGATGTAGCTGCAATTGGTCGACGAGCGAGACGTTCTATGCCTTCAAACTTTGCTGCTATTGATCTCCAGCCGATTACCGATATTAAGAGCAGGAAAGGTACTGGCGGCAGGAAATACCAGCCGAACAGAAAACTCTTTGAGAATGCCATTCCCGAATAGTATATGAATAGCCATACGATGAGCGGTCGTAATTGGGCGATAGTTTTCCAGGAGATCCATAAACCAGGAACCAACCCGACAATTGCCAGAATTTGTTGCGGCTTCATGAATTGCAACAAAAATGGCTTGATATTGGGAAAGGCACTCTTTGCCTGCCATGCGTATACGTGCAGTTTGGCAATAAGAGACGTGGGAATTGGCGTGCCGAACTCTATTGTGGCGTAGATCAACCATGGCAGTAGCAAGAGATACATTAGCACAATGGATTGAATGAGCTTTGTGGGGAATGTGTGGTCACGGCCATTGGGGATAGAGCGGTATTGCCAAAACAACCCGACATACCCGCACAATATTAGCAAAAGGCCGTCTATTCGTAAAAG
>CAISOI010000276.1 GCA_903886985.1 uncultured Chthonomonas sp. | reverse complement strand
GTCAGACAGTTCTCTAAATTTGAAAATTGATATTGACAAATACCCAACGGTTCAATGGTGGAACAAACTTGTCTCGTGCTAACGCTCCGCGATGAACATCGATGAAACATCTCACTATCTATGATCGTTATGGTGTGTTTTGTGCGAGGCATGTAGGGATACACCCTACAGTCTTTACATCGCCGCAACCCGTTCGTTGATTTTCGCCTCCAACGCCCCGCAAAGTACCGTGGTGTCGCAATTCAGGTTGAAGTGAGTCGGTATAATCAAACATCAGCATATGTAGACGCTAAGGAAATACCTTTCGAAAGATTCGGCACATGAGCCTCGTCAAATCTAAAAAGCGTGTAGCCGACCATGGAGAAGTTTTTACCCCTGACTGGCTCGTTGAGGCAATGCTCGATCTTGTTAAGGACGAGACGGATCGGATCGATTCTCGTTTTCTTGAGCCAGCATGCGGCAGCGGAAACTTCCTCGTTAGGATACTCCAACGGAAGCTCGGTGCCGTCGAACTTAAATACGGAAAGTCTGAATTTGAACGGCGGCAATATGCTCTATTGGGGCTGATGTGCAGCTACGGGATCGAACTTTTGCCCGACAACATCAAAGAGTGCCGTGCAAACCTCCTCGACATATTCACAGCCTATTTGGATCTGGATGAATCGGATGAATTCTATCATGCGGCATTCTACGTGTTGTCCGTCAACCTCGTGCATGGTGATGCAATGAAGATGACCACCCTCGACGGTCATCCCATTATTTTTGCCGAATGGGCGTATTTGGGAGCGGGTAGATTTCAACGGCGCGACTTTCGTTTGGAGACTCTTACCCTATCGTCTAATTTTAGTGCAGAAGGATCGCTATTTGCTGATTTGGGAATGCATGACCTATTTCAGCCAGTAAGGTCATATCCGCCTATGACCGTGCGCGAACTCGCTGCGGAGTCCTTACTTGACACTACGAGGGGGCCAGCATGAATACACAGTCGAGCTTTTCGCTCCGAGGGCACAACCCTGATGTATTGACATGCATCGCGAACCTCTCCAATGACCAAGTATTTACTCCGCCCGACTTAGCGAAAGGCATGTTGGACATGCTCGCCGATGCATGGGCTGTGGACCACAATGGTGCAAACATTTGGGCTGATAGTACTTTGCGGTTCCTTGATCCTTTTACAAAGTCAGGTGTATTCCTGCGGGAGATCACGAGCCGCCTCACTCAGGGACTTGCGGAAGAGATTCCTAACCTTCAGAAGCGGGTAGATCATATCCTGAAAAATCAGGTTTTTGGCATTGCAACTTCCCGTCTCACAAGCTTGATCGCCCGGCGCAGCCTCTATTGTTCAAAGCACGCCAATGGTGAGCACTCGATTGGCAAAGGATTTCCAACTGATGATGGGAACATTTGGTTCGAGAGAACCGAACACATCTGGAGTAACACAAGGTGCGAATTCTGCGGTGCTCCGAGAGCACTTCTGGATCGTGAAGCAGCTCTTGAAAATTATGCCTATGCGTTCATACATACGAATGACATCAAGGCTCGTATTGGCGAGCTGTTTGGAGAAAACATGCAATTTGACGTAATAATTGGAAACCCTCCATATCAAATGAAGGGCGGCGCAGGTGGAACCAGTGATTCGTCCATCTATCACCTCTTCGTAGAACAAGCCAAGAATCTTGAGCCTAAATGTTTGGCAATGGTTATTCCTTCTCGCTGGCTCGCTGGTGGACGTGGAATGGATGAGTTCCGCAAGGAGATGCTTGGAGGCGGGCAGATCCGACATCTCACCGACTTTCCTAATGCAAGCGATGCGTTTCCAGGAGTTCAAATCAAGGGGGGAGTTTGTTATTTTCTTTGGGAACAGTCTCATTCCGGACAATCCAGCGTAACTACAATTCGGGGAACCGAAGTGATTGGACCGACGCTACGAGACCTAGGTGAGTTTGACGTATTCGTTCGTGACGAGCGTGCTCTAGGCATTTTGAGAAAAGTACTTTCTCAGAGGGAGTCGTCGGTGCTCAATCTCGTGTCTGGTGACACACCATTCGGTATTGCGACGAACTTCGAGAATTGGACAAAAAGTGGGGGAAACGATAAGATAGCGCTCCACGTGATTAGCAAGGGCAAGCGCACTATCGGTTTCGTGAAACGTTCGGAGATTTGCAAGAATCTACCAGCTGTTGATTCATGGAAGCTTGTAGTACCTAAAGCTTATGGAGCTGGTGACACTTTAC
>CAISOI010000275.1 GCA_903886985.1 uncultured Chthonomonas sp. | reverse complement strand
ATATTGATGGGCGACTACTCGCCTCAGACTCTTGGCGATTATTTTGCTGGACCCAGCCATACTCTGCCTACAAGTGGGACTGCGAGGTTCGCCTCGCCATTGAATGTAGATACTTTCATGAAGAAGTCCAGTTTCATCTACTATACATCGGGTGCAATTTCTGCGGTGGCACCACGGCTCATTCAATTTGCCGAGACCGAAGGTTTTGAAGCCCACGCCGAAGCTGTTCACAAACGAGTAATGATGCCCTAAGGGCAGATTGGTAAACAACAATGTCAATGATCGCATTAACTCCACGCACTGCAACTGTCGAACGAAAGACAAATGAGACTGACATCACGGTCGTAATCAACCTCGACGGAGTCGGTGAGGGAGATATTCGAACCGGTGTCGCATTTTTTGATCACATGTTAAACCACGTTGCGAAACATGGACATTTTGACATTACTATTCGTGCCGATGGCGACCTAGAAATAGACGACCACCATACTGTTGAAGATGTGGGTATTGCCCTTGGAAAGGCGATTGACATTGCACTTGCAGATCGGTCAGGAATAAATCGTTATGGCGATGCAATTGTTCCTATGGATGAGGCACTTGCGCTCTGCGCCATCGACATCAGCGGTCGCGGAATGAGCGTAGTGGATCTCACCATGCCTTCGGAGAAGGTGGGAGATTTCTCGACCGAGATGGTACCGGAATTCTTTCGTGCTGTTGCACACAATGCGGGCCTCACGGTACACGTTCGGCAATTCTCGGGGTCTAATGCACACCACATAATTGAAGCTGGATTCAAGGCATTCGGTCGTGCACTGAAATTGGCGACTGCGCGCACGGGAAGAACAGACGAAATACCTTCAACTAAGGGTGTTATCTAAAGCACAGGATCCATTTTGACTCAATCAGAACCAGAACCTCTGCCGATAACCTTTAGACCGTCAGCCGCAATGCGCTCGATAAGTTGTGGAATCGGTATTCTTTCTCTAATTGCCACCTCGAAGCAAGTAATGGTTACGATTCAGTCGGTTACTAATGCTCACTTATTAGCAATCGTGGTAATGGCTTTTCCTGCTATCTTCGCTACGATATTGAACACTCGATATATAAGATTAACCGAAGATTGTATTGAAGACCAGAGGTTTATGAGCCGACGCAATGTTGAATGGCGGGAAGTGCTGAAGTTAGATCAGACCAGGAAGTCCTTCGTCATTGTTACTACTAAGGGTGAAATATCGGCAGGCTGGATATCCCCGGAGCGACGAGACCTACTCTTCCGCAAGATTTTGGAAAAGGCGAAACTTGTGATGTCCCCATCTCCTACAAAATGGGGGGTACGTGCTGCGTTCGTCCCAAGAGCTGTGCCAATTCGACTAGAATTGACTAAGCCGACTACAATTGTTCCCCCGAACGGAAAATCATAATGATTGCAGTTATTGACTACGGCGCAGGCAATCTCGCAAGTGTAGCAAAATCCCTGAGATATATCGGTGCGGATGTTGTGGTCACTTCTGACCCAGGCGAAGTGGCAAAGGCAGATAAGCTTGTATTGCCTGGAGTCGGTGCCTTTTCCCATTGTATGAGCGGGCTAAATGACGTACACCTGTCGACTGCAACTACAGATTTTATCCAAACAGGCCGGCCATTTCTCGGGATTTGTGTTGGGCTGCAGATGCTGTTTGATGTAGGCGAAGAGTTAGGTGAGACTGCCGGACTGGGCGTGCTGGCAGGGCGCGTGGTGAAGTTTGACTTCGAGCAAGGCGCGGAATATGACGATCACCCCAAAATACCGCATATTGGCTGGAACAACTTGGACATAAAATCGGGATCCGTTCTGTTAGATGGGCTTGGGAGTGATGATCGATTCTATTTCGTCCATTCCTTTTACGCTGTACCAGCAGATCCGGCAATCGTCGCGGCAACATGCACTCATGGTTATAGATTCTGCGCGGCAGTTGAACGTGGCAACCTCTTCGCGACGCAGTTCCACCCAGAAAAGAGCGGGGATGCGGGACTTCACATTTTACGAAACTTTAATAGATTGGACACGTAGAGTATTCAGAATGAAACATTGCACTTTAGAAAATGACATTATGACATGCAAATAATTCCAGCGATTGACCTACAAGGTGGCAAGTGTGTTCGCTTAACCCAAGGAGAATTTGATAGGGTTGATACCTACTCGGATGATCCGTCGGAATTTGCCCGTGAATGGGAACGACAGGGCGCAAAAATCTTGCATGTTGTTGATTTAGATGGGGCTAGGCTGGGGCATCCGGTTAATACTGAGGCGATTAGTGCGATAGTAAAATCTGTTAATATCCCGGTGCAACTCGGCGGTGGGATTCGTTCTCTCGAAGCGGCTGAGTCTGCCCTCAGATTAGGAATTGACAGAGTAATCTTCGGTACTGCAATTACCAAGGACGACTCGCTGGCAGTGCGGCTTTTTGATACACTTGGAAGTTCAGCGGTAGTGGGTATAGATGCTCGCAACGGGTTTGTCGCAGTAGATGGATGGAAGTCCGAAGTCCGGGAGGTGGCAACGGAATTTGCAACTCGCATGCAGACGTTGGGAGCACAGAGAATAATCTTCACAGACATTAGCCGCGATGGAATGTTGACCGGAATTAACATGGATGCGTTGATCCAAATGGCAGGGACTGTGAAAGTGCCCGTGATTGCATCCGGCGGAGTTGGGAGCGTAGAAGATATAATACAGTTAGCAGTTACAACGCGCGAGCAAGCAGTAGAAAATGTTGAGGCCATAATTGTTGGGAAAGCACTTTATACCGGGGCTTTGCAATTGAGCGATGCCATAAAGTATCTTAACGGAGACTAAAAATGGACGGTGTGTGGATACCTATTATTGCAATTTCTGGTGGTCTCGGGATT